>NZ_JBFULS010000033.1:0-55819 GCF_054049775.1 Methylobacterium sp. P5_C11
CGATCGGCCCGAGCGATCGGCCCGAGCCTCGGCCGGAGCGGCCTGCGCCACCCCCCGCCGCACGGGAGCGGGCCGAGCCGCCGGCCCAGCGCCAACCTCAGGCCGAGCCGCCCGCGCGGGAGCGTGCACCCGACCGCCGGCCGGAACCGCCGGCTCCGCGGGCGCCCGCACCGGAGCGACAGGAGCGTCAGCAGGAGCGGCAGCAAGAACGTCAGCAGGAACGCCAACAGGATCGGCAGCCGGATCGTCCGGGCCGGGCGACCCAGGAGCGGAGTCCGGACGAGCGCGCGGCCCCCGCCCGGCCCGGCGTCGAGCGTCCGCAGCGTCAGGACCGGGAGGGCGGTCCTGCTAGCCGCCCCGACACCGAGCGGCCCTCGGCGCCCCCACAGCAGCGGCAGGCGCCGGACAGGGACCGCCCGTCCCCAAATGCAGTTCCGAACCGTGCGGGCCCGCGGGATGCAGCGCCGGACCGCGGACCGCCCGGGCAGCGGCCCGGAGGTCCCGCAACACCCGCCCCCGAGACACGATCGCCGCCTCCGAACGCCGCCCCCGGCGCGGGTCCGAATGTGGCGCCCGGCGCGCCGGGCCGGCCGGATCGGCGGCCGGATGCGCAGCCCGAAGGCCGTACGCAGCCGAATGCCGGCCCCGGCGCGGAGCCGGGTCGGCCCGTGCCGCCCAACATGGCTCCGGGCATGCCCGGCCGGCCGGTGCAGCGCCAGGACGTCCAGCCCGATGGTCGTCTCCAGACCAATGGCGCTCCCGGCGCGGAGCCCGGACGTCCCGTCCCGCCGAACATGGCGCCGGGCGTACCAGGCCGGCCGTTCCAGCCGTCGGGACAATCACCGGCTCCGGGTCAGGCTCCGGCGCCAGGCGGGGTGCCGCCGGGCGCGGTGCTGCCGGGCCAGCCGGCTCAACCGAGCCCGGGTCGCCCGGCTGATCGCGGCAGTTTCAACGCGCCCGGTCAACCGGGCTACATCCCGGGCGGCTTCCGCCAGGACGACGACGTCCGCAATTACGAGCAGGTCCGGCGCGACCGGCGCGAGTACAGCGAGGGGGGCTACACCTATTATCGGGAGCCGGGCCGGATCATCGTCCGCGATCGCGACACCTACCTGATCCGCCACGACGAGAACGAGCGCTTCCGGGATCTCGACCCGCGCGGCTACCGCTACGAACGGCGCGGAGCCGATTTCTACAGCTTCATCGACCGGCCGGGCGGCGAGCAGATCGTCACCGTCACGGATGATGGAGGCAGGCTGCTGCGCCGCTACCGCCGCTTCCGCGACGGCCGCGAGGTGCTGATCATCGACAACAGCTATGCCGGACCGCCGCGGCCGATCTACGAGGACGTCGTCGTGCTGCCGCCGCCGGACATCCGGATTCCGCGCGATCGCTACATCGTCGAGTACGATCAGGCGGACGAGGGGACGGTGTACGAGGCGCTCACGGCGCCGCCGGTGGTCGCGGTCGACCGCCGCTACACGCTCGATCAGATCCGTTACAGCCCGGATCTGCGCGCGCGGATGCGGTCGGTCGACATCGACACGATCACCTTCGACACCGGCTCGTTCACCGTGACGCCGGATCAGGCGGCGCGGCTGTCGGTCATCGCCGCGGCGATCAACAAGGCGATCCGGGCGAACCCGCAGGAGGTCTTCCTGATCGAGGGCTACACCGACGCGGTGGGGTCCGACATCGACAACCTGTCCCTGTCGGACCGGCGGGCGCAGTCGGTGGCGACCGTGCTGACCCAGCAGTTCCAGGTGCCCCCGGAGAACCTGACCACGCAGGGATACGGCGAACAGTACCTGAAGGTGAACACGCAGAGCCCGTCGCGGGAGAACCGCCGCGTCACGGTCCGACGGATCACGCCGCTGCTCCAGCAAGGTCAGGGACAGGCCCCGCCGCCGCGCTGAGGACGCGGCCCGGCACCGACGGTTGACGGCGCCGGGCTTCAGCCTCACCACCGGGCGAGTATGCGCAGCACGGGACGGCGATGGCGAGCGAGGCGGACGGCGGGCTGATCCGGTCGGGCACACCGGTCTTCCGCCTCACGGCGCTGGCGCTCGCCGCCGCCGGGTTCTCGACTTTCGCGGTGCTCTATGCGGTGCAACCGCTGCTGCCGATCTTCGCGGATGAATTCGGCGTCTCGCCGGCCGAGAGCAGCCTCGCCCTGTCGCTGCCCTGCGGCCTGCTGGCGGTGGCGCTGCTGGCGGTCAGCCCGCTCTCGGAATTCTGGGGGCGCAAGCCGGTGATGCTGGCCTCGCTGGTCGCATCGGCGCTCCTCACCATCGTGGCGGCCCTCGTGCCGGGCTGGTACGGCTTTCTGACCCTGCGCGCCCTTGCCGGACTGACCGCCAGCGGCTTGCCGGCCGTGGCCATGGCCTACCTCGCCGAGGAGATGGACGCACAGGCGATCGGCCTGTCGATGGGACTGCTCGTCGGCGGCAATGCCCTCGGCGGCATGTCGGGCCGCCTGATCAGCGGAGTCATGGCGGACCATCTGGGCTGGCGCGCCGGGCTCGCCCTGATCGGCGGCCTCGCGCTCGCCGCCGCCGTGGCGTTCTGGCGCGGGCTTCCGCCCTCGCGCCGCTTCGTCCCCCGCCGCCTGGCGTGGCGGGAGGTGCCGGGCAGCTTCACCCATCATTTCCGCGATGCCGGCCTGCCGTGGCTGTTCGCCGAGGCCTTCCTGCTGATGGGCGGCTTCGTCTGCATCTACAACTACATCGGCTTCCGCCTGCTCGATCCGCCGTTCTCGCTGAGCCAGACGGTGATCGGCCTGATCTTCTCGGTCTACGTCGCCGGGATGGTGAGCAGCCCTGTCACCGGTGAGCTGGCGAGCCGCTTCGGGCGGCGGCGGGTCCTGTGGCTCGCCACGGGCGTCGGCCTCGCCGGCATCCTGATGACCCTCGCCGACAGCATCCTGCTGATCGTGAGCGGCATCGTGGTCACGACGATCGGCTTCTTCGGAGCCCATTCGGTCGCGAGCAGCTGGGTCGGGCGGCGCGCCCTGCGGGACCGCGCGCAGGCCTCCTCGATCTACCTGTGCCTCTACTATCTGGGCTCGTCGGTCCTCGGCACCGCGGGCGGCTGGTTCTTCGCCCACTCTGGCTGGAACGGCGTGGTGCTGTTCGTGGGCGGACTGTACGGTCTGGCACTGATCATCGCCCTTCGGCTGTCCCGCCTCGCGCCGCTGGCGACCTGAACCGGAGATCCGCCCATGAGCGAGCGCAGCCACGTGCGACACGTCGTCGACCAGTTCGGAGCGCAGGCCGCCGCCTACGTCACGAGCGCCGTGCACGCCGCCGGTGCCGACCTCGACCGGATCGGCGAACGGGTCCGCGCCCGGCCGGGGGCGCGGGTTCTCGACCTCGGCTGCGGCGGCGGCCACGTCTCCTTCGCGGCCGCCGCCGCCGGCGCCGTGGTCACGGCCTACGACCTGTCGGCCGAGATGCTGGCGGCGGTCGCCGCCGAGGCGTCAAGGCGCGGCCTTGACCGGGTCGAGACCCGTCAGGGCGGCGCCGAGGTCCTGTCCTTCCCGGACGCCGCGTTCGATGCGGTCCTGACCCGCTACAGCGCCCATCACTGGCGCGATGTGGCGGCCGCGCTGTCGGAGGCGCGGCGGGTGCTGCGCCCGGACGGGTTCCTCGTCGTCAGCGACATCGTCGCCCCAGAGGATCCGCTGCTCGACACGCACCTGCAGGCGCTGGAACTGCTTCGCGACTCGTCGCATGTGCGCGATTACCGGGTGTCGGAATGGCGCGCCTTGCTGGAGGTCGCGGGCTTCGATGTCGACAACACGACCCCCAGCCGGCCGCGCATGGAGTTCGCGAGCTGGATCGCCCGGATGCGGACGCCCGCAGCCCATGTCGCGGCGATCCGGTCCCTTCAGGCGGTGGCGCCCGCGGAGGTCACCGCCCATTTCCGCATCGAGTCCGACGGCAGCTTCCTGCTCGATGCCGCACTGATCGAGGCGCGCCCGAGGCTTGGCCGTTGACCGGCCGCAGACGCGCTCCCATGTTGCAGCCTCGCGCCACCAGAGGGAGCCGCCCCCGCCCGGCAGGGTCGCGGCTCAATGATCCGGCCTGATCGAACTCGTCGTCGTCATCCTGCTGATCGCGCTCAACGGCGTCTTCTCGCTGTCGGAGCTGGCCGTGGTGTCGGCGCGCAAGAGCCGGCTTCGGGCTCTCGCCGAGGATCGCCGGCCCGGTGCGCAGGCCGCCCTGGCGCTGGCCGAGGAGCCGGGACGCTTCCTGTCGACCGTGCAGATCGGGATCACCCTGATCGGCATCCTGTCCGGTGTGGTCTCGGGGGCGGCCTTAGGCGACCGCCTCGCCCTGGTGCTGATCGACCTCGGCCTGAGCAAGGGCTTGGCGGACACGCTGGGCTACACCCTGGTGATCGCGGTGATCACTTACCTGTCGGTAATCATCGGCGAGCTGGTGCCGAAGCATCTCGCCCTGCGCGACCCTGAACGGATCGCCTGCGCGGTGGCGCCCGGCATGCGCGTGGTCTCCCGGGCCGCCCTGCCGGCCGTGTGGCTCCTCGACGCCTCGACCAGGGCGGTGTTCCGGCTGATCGGCCAGGAGACCGAGAGCGCCAGCGCGGTGACCGAGGAGGAACTCCGCAGCCTCGTTGCCGAGGCGGAGACCGCCGGTGTCATCGAGGGCGACGAGCGGGCGATGATCTCCGGTGTCCTGCGGCTCGGCGATCGGCTGGTCCGCGGCGTCATGACCCCGCGCACCGACGTGGTCTGGATCGATCTCACCGACGATCCGGAGGTCGTCCGGGCACGGGTGCTCAGCAGCGCCTATGCGCGCCTGCCCGTGGCCGATGGCGGTCCCGACGCGATGATCGGCGTGCTGCAGCTGCGCGACCTGATCGGCCCTCTTGCCCGGGGCGAAGCGCTCGACCTGCGCGCGCATGTCCGCCGCGCCCCGGTCCTGCCCGACACCCTCGACGCCCTCGATGCCCTGGAGGCCCTGCGCAAGGCGCCGGTGCCCATGGCGCTGGTGCACGACGAGTACGGGCACTTCGACGGCCTCGTGACGCCCGCCGACATCCTCGACGCCATCGCGGGGGCGTTCCCGGCCGAGGATACGGAGCCGGACGCGGTCCGCCGCGCGGACGGATCCTGGCTGATCGCCGGCTCGATGCCCGCCGACGAACTGGCCGATCGGCTGAGCCTGCGGCTCCCGCCCTCGCGCGACTACGCCACCGCGGCCGGCCTCGTCATCGCGATGCTTCAGCGTCTCCCGGAGACCGGCGAGACCTGCGACATCGCCGGCTGGCGCTTCGAGGTGGTGGATCTCGACGGACGGCGCGTCGACAAGTTGCTGGCGACCAAGCTGGCGGACGCCGAGGCCGGGTAGCTCAGGCGGTCTCGCCGGCCAGCCGCCGCGCCGTGCGGTCCGGCCCGATCAGCGGCAGCAGGCCCGCGAGGTCCGGGCCGTGCTCCAGACCGGTCAGGGCGAGTCGGAGCGGCATGAACAGGCCCCGTCCCTTCGCGCCGGTCCGGCTGCGGATCTCAGCCGTCCAGGTCTTCCAGGTGTCGGGGCCGAAGGGCGCGGGCGGCAAGGTCTCGCACGCGGCCGCGATCACCGTGGGCTCCGACAGCACCGGCGTGACCGGGCCGGCAACCACCTGCCACCATGCGGCAGCATCCGGCACCCGTATGAGATTGGCCCGCACCGCAAGCCAGAAGGCCTCCGCGGAGTCCTGCGGGATGCCGAGAGCCGTGAGGCGCTCGGCCACCGCGGCGTAGGGCAGGGCGTGGACGAGGCGGGCGTTGAGGCCGTCGAGTTCGGTCGGGTCGAAGCGGGCCGGCGCCCGCGAGATTTCGCCGAGATCGACGAGGCTCGCGAGGGTGTCGAGGTCGGGCACGGCCCGCACCGATTCGGCCGAGCCGGTGAGCACCGCCAGCGAGCGCACCGCCGCGGGCTCGTAGCCCGCCTCGCGCAGGCCGCGCAGCGACAGATGTCCGAGTCGCTTCGACAGACCTTCCCCGTCGGCCGTGGTCAGCAGATTATGGTGCCCGAAGATTGGAACGGCCGCGCCCAGCGCCTCGAAGATTTGCACCTGCACGCCGGTGTTGGTGACGTGGTCCTCGCCGCGGATGACGTGGGTCACGCCGAGATCGGCGTCATCCACCACGGAGGGCAGCGTGTAGAGGTAGCTGCCGTCAGCTCGGATCAGCACCGGATCCGACAGGGACGCGCAATCGACATGGGCCGGACCACGGACGAGATCGTCCCACGTCACGGTCCGCGCCTCCAGCAGGAAGCGCCAGTGCGGCCGGCGGCCCTCGGCCTCCAGCGCCGTGCGCTCCTCGGCGGTGAGGCGCAGGGCCGCCCGGTCGTAGATCGGCGGCTGGCCCCGCCCGAGCTGGCGCCGGCGGCGGCGCTCCAGCTCCTCCAGGGTTTCGTAGCAGGGATAGAGCCGGCCCGCCGCGCGCAGGCGCTCGGCCGCGGCGTCGTGCTGGGCCTTGCGGGCGCTCTGCCGGGCGAACAGGTCGGGCTCGATGCCGAGCCAGGCCAGATCCTCCCGGATCGCGGCGGCGAAGGTCTCCGTGGAGCGCTCCGCGTCGGTGTCGTCGAGACGCAGCAGGAAGCGGCCCCCGGTCCGGCGGGCGAACAGGGCGTTGAGCAGGGCCGGCCGGGCGTTGCCGATGTGGAGATAGCCGGTCGGCGAGGGGGCGAAGCGGACGAGGGTCATGCCCGCTCTCTAGCCGATCTCCACGGGAATGTGCGCGGGACTTCGCGCCGGTAAAGGCCTCCGTCCGCGCTCCGCTACCCAGGACCGCGAAAACCCGTCAGAAGGTCGCCCCTGGTGCAGGGCGGACTGAAGCGGCATGGCGACGGGTGAGACAGCCGACATCGTGGTGGTCGGCGGCGGGATGGTCGGCCTCGCAAGCGCCATCGCGTTGCGGGACCGCGGTTTCGACGTCGTCCTGTGCGATCCCGGCGAGGCGCGGGCGCGGACCTCCTACGGGAATGCCGGCGTTGTCAGCCGCGGGTCGATCCTGCCGATGTCGAGCCCGGCGCTGTGGGGCAAGCTCGCGGCCTACCTGTGCAATGCCGATCGGGGCCTGCGCCTGAACCACGCGCATCTCCCGCGCATCATCCCCTACACGGCGCATTTCCTCGCGGCCGCGCGGGCCTCCCGATGGCGCCGCGCCGCCGCGGCGCTGCTGCCCCTGACGAGTGCCGCCTATCCGGCCCACGAGCGCCTCGCGGCCCGGGCGGGAACCGGTGATCGGTTGCAGCGGACCGGCTGGCTCAAGGTCTACCGCACGGAGGCCGCCTTCGCCGCCGCGGCCCTGGAGCGCGAGATCCTGGCGGGGCACGGGGTCGCGTTCGAGATCCTCGACCCGGCCGCCCTGCATGCCCTGGAGCCCGCGTTGGTGCGTCCCTACGCGCGGGCGATGCTGCTCACCGAGACGGGCTCGGTGCGTGAGCCGGGCCGGCTGATCGAGGCCTGCGAGGACCTGTTCGCGGGGCTCGGCGGGCGCCGCCTGCGGGGCAGCGTCGCGCGCCTCGAGCCCGGGTCGAACGGATGGCGCGTGGCTCACGAGGGCGGCGTGGTCCAAACCCGGCAGGTCGTCCTGGCCGCCGGCGCGGCCTCCGGCGCGATCGCCAGAACCCTGGGCTACCGCTTCGCCGTGGCGGAGGAGCGCGGCTACCATCGCCACTATGCCCTGCATCCGGATAGCCCGCCGCTGACGCGGCCGGTTCTCGATACCGGTGCCGGCTCGATCCTGTCGCCGATGGGCGACCGGCGGGTGCGGGTCCTGTCGGGCGTGGAACTCAACGCCCGTCAGGCCGCCCCGGACCACACCCAGATCGAGGCGGCCTCCCGCGAGGCCGCCGGAACCCTCCGGCTGGGCGGCCCCCTCGACAACGAGCCCTGGCTCGGGTCCCGTCCGTCGACGCCCGACGGGATGCCGGTGATCGGCCGGGCGCCCCGGCACGAGGGTCTGCTCTTCGCCTTCGGCCACGGCCATATCGGCCTCTCGACCGGACCGATCACCGGAGAGATCATCGCCGACCTCGCCGCCGGGCGGGATCCGGCGGTGCCGGTGGCGGCCTTCGCGCCCGAGCGGCTCCTGCGGTGGCCGCGGCTGATCTGATCGTCAGCGCCAGTCGTAGGGGTTGTACGGCTCCAGCGCCGCCTGGATCTTCCGCAGTGCGTCCGGCTGCCGCTGGAGATCGGCCTCGCGGGCGAGCGCCCGCAGGAACGCCTGCGGGCCGTGCTCGAGATCGCGCGACAGGCCGTTGAAGCGGTCGGCCGGCTCGACATGGGCGGGATTGACGGCGACGCGGTAGTCGAGCCCGCAGGTCGGCGGGTCGATCCCCAGGCGGTAGCAGATCCGCACCCGCGCGAAGGGCGCGCCCGGGCGATAATCGACCTGGTACCCGCCGAAACGGAAGGCGCCTCCGGTCGCACGCTGCGCATAGGCCAGCGTCCGCGCCACGGTGGTGAAGCCGGCGGTGCGCCGGTCCTTCACGAGGTCGATCGCCGCGCGTTCCGACGGAACGAACGGCTGCGCGCAGGCGGCGCCGGACACCGATGCCGCTAGGACGGTCGGAAGGAGGAATCTCATGGCGTCTTCATGCAGACCGCGACGGGCTCGGCATCCTTGGCGGCTTTGGCGGTCATGTCCAGGCAGCTGACCGTGGAGACGCCGTCCGTGACGGTTACGGACGGCAAGACGGCCATGCCCCGGCAATAGGCGCCGATCAATTCCTCGTCGCGGCGGCAGGCGACGTCGAGGCGCACTTGGCTGTTCATGGCCGGGCCGGACGGTCCCGGCGGTCCGACCGGTCCGGTCTCGCCCGTCGGACCCCGGGCGCCCGTGGCGCCGTTGAGTCCCGCGGGTCCCTGCGGCCCCGGCGGACCTTGATCCCCCTTCGCGCCCGGAGGCCCGGCCGGCCCGGGTTTCGGGGCCTCGCAGCCGGTGAGCGCGAGCGTCGCCGCCGCTCCGGCGACGATCGCGATCAAAGAGGCTCTCTTGCGGTTCTCCGGCCACGCCTGCGGAGACCGAACTGGTGCGGGGCCACGATGCGTCAACGGATCCGGCCGATCGCGACACTGTGTACACAACCCATAGTGAAAACACCGTAGCGCGCCGGGTCTGCGCGATCAGATTAAGGCTTTCGCAAAGACTTGTGGCCACATCAGTCGTGATGTTTGGATTGAATCGCTCTGTTTGCTCATGAACGGCCGAGGACCAATACGCCTAGCGAATAGAGTGACGTCAGGTTGTCTTCTCAAGGCGCTCGGGCGTGATGCCGGCGGCGCCGCCGCCGTGGAGTTCGCCCTCGTGGCGCTGCCGTTCCTGGCGCTGTGCGGCGCGATCATCCAGATCGCCTTCCAGATCTGGGCCACGCAGAACTTCGATCGCGCTCTGCAGAATGCCGTCCGAACGATCTTCACCGGTCAGTTCCAGCTCGATACGGCGGGTCAGACCGATCCCGCGACGTTGCTCGCTGCGCTGAAGACGCGGATGTGCGGGCCGGCCAACGCGCCCATCGCCAACGTCTTCAATTGCCAGAACGCCAAGATCGACGTCGCGACGGCGAGCACCTTCTCGGGCGCCAGCGCGAGCAAGTCGATCGACACCGCGACGGGCACCTGGAGCACCAGTTTCGGAACCAACTACCGGTGTGCGCAGCCGGGGACGATCGTGATCGTCACGGCGGCGGTGCCGTTCCCGACCTTCTTCAACCTGATGGGTCTGAACACGCGGCAATTCACCAGCGGGTCCAGCACGGGATCGAGCCTTCTGACCTCCACCGCGGTGTTCCGGACCGAGCCTTACCAGATCGTCGGAGCGAGCCCATGCCCGTCCTGACCCGCCGGGCCGCACGGCTGCGGCGCGACAGGCGTGGCAGTGCGATGGTGGAATTCGCCGTCATCCTGCCGCTTCTGCTCGCGATCTGGGCGGGCATGACCGAGGTTGCGCACGCCATCGACGAGTGGCGCAAGCTCACGCAGCTGGCCCGTACCGTCGCGGACCTGACCGCGCAGGGCGACACGCAGAACCCGATCAGCCCAACCCTGATGAACGACATCATCGCCTCCGCCACGGCGGTGATGCGCCCGTTCGATACGTCGAAGGTCAGGATCGTGGTCAGCGCTATGGGCGTCGACCTGAAGAATCCGAGCCCGGTGCCGCTGGTCTGCTCCAGCGTCGCCAATGCCAACGCCACCGCGCGCAGACCCGGGACCGCGACCGGCCTCACCGTCCCGGACGGCTACCAGACGGCAGGGATGCGCTACGTCCTGGCGGAGGTCAGCATCACCTACGCACCGATGATCGGAAGCGCCCTGGTCAAGCTCGCCAGGGGCGTTGGCGACACGATCACGTTCACGAGCAGCGCGCCGTGGCCGACCCGTGGCGGAAAAACCTACGGCACCAACACCTACACCGAAGTCGTCCTTCCGGACGCCAATCACGCGAATTGCGATGGCACGACGATCAATCGCGCGTCCTGACGGCGCGGCCAAGCGGTGGCGACACCGCCTCGTCCAGGATCGCGGCGGCAATGTCGCCATGCTGTTCGCGTTCCTCAGCGTGCCGATGCTGATGCTCGGCGGCGCTGCGATCGATTACGGTTTCGCCACGCGGCTGGAGACGAAGCTGCAGGCCGCGACCGACGCCACGGCGCTGCTCCTCTGCCAGACGCCGCTCGCGACCCCGCAGGCCGACCTCAACACCCTCGCCGTGACGACCATGGCGGGCGCCATGGGGACGGCGAACCTGGTGGTCGATCCCCTGGCCATCACCAGCAACCCCCGCAAGATCACCCTCACCACGCACAAGCTGTCGACGACCTTCTTCGGCGCGCTTACCGGCACCAAGCGGATCAACCCGGGGGCCGTCGCGCAATGCGCCACCCCGCTGCCGAAGACCTTCGAAATCGCGCTGGTGCTCGACAATACCGGTTCGATGGCGGAATCCAGCGGCGGCCAGTCGAAGCTGAAGGCCGTTCAGGTCGCGGCGGCGAACTTCGTGGACTACGTCTACACCAGCGCGGCCTTCTCCAGCGCGACCAAGATCGCGATCGTGCCCTTCGCGGGTGCCGTGGCGGTGGATCCCACCGCCTATCGCTACGCCTCCTGGATCGATCTGAACGGCGTATCGAGCTACCACTGGACGAATATCATCCAGTCGCCTCCGACGCCGTTCAAGAGCCGATTCGACGTCTTCGCGAAGCTGCAGGCCGTCAATCGCGCCTGGGGCTGGGCCGGCTGCCTCGAGTCGCTTGCGTACCCGCTCAACGTGCAGGACGGCGCCCCCTCCGCCTCGAACAAGGATTCCTACTACGTGCCGCTCCTGGCACCGGACGAGCCAGGGGATGGCACCTCGCAGGTCGCTCCCTTCCCGGTCGGCAGCCAAAATCCGACGGCCTACAGCTACAACAGCTACATCGATGACCGCACCGGCGGCAGCTGCCAGAACAGCAACTCGTACACCACGGCCCTCGGGCAGGCGTGCAAATACGTCAACCCGACGGACGCCGTGTCCGCATCCCCCCTCGGCATCCCGAACGGCCCGAATTTCGGCTGCACGACCCAGCCGCTTCAACGGCTGACCAACAGCACGTCGACCCTGAAGACCCTCATCAACAACATGGCGCCCATGGGGTCGACCAACATCCATGAAGGCTTCATGTGGGGCTGGCGCACGCTCTCGCCCAACAGCGTCTTCGCCGACGGACAGCCCTATGCGCCGAGTTCGAGCAGCTCGTCCGCGACGACGATCAACAAGGTCATCATCCTGATGACCGACGGCACCAACAGCTGGAGCGCCAACCCGTACGCGCCGACCGGGTCGCTCTATTTCGCGGCCGGCTACTTCAAGAACGCCAACGGCTCGACCGCCAATCCGCGCATGCCGCCGAAATATCAGAACATCGCGGACGCGAACACGGCCCGCTCCGCCCTCGACGCCCTGACCGCGGAGGCCTGCAGCAACGCCAGGGCGGTGAACGTCTCGATCTACACGATCGGGTTCAGCATTCCGTCCGACCCCATCGACGCGGCCGGTCAGACCCTGCTGAAGAACTGCGCCTCGACGCCCGACCAATACTTTCTCGCCAACACGTCGGACGACCTGATCAAGGCCTTCCAGACGATCCAGGCGAGCATCGGCGCTTTGCGGCTGACGCAGTAGAGCCTGCGGTCGAAGAGAGCGGCATCCCGGCCCGCAGCCGGGGCCGGATCAGTCGTCCCGATAGACGCGTTCGCGCCGCTCGTGACGCTCCTGGGCCTCCAGGGAGAGGGTGGCGATCGGCCGCGCGTCCAGCCGGCGCAGGGAGATCGGCTCGCCGGTCTCCTCGCAGAAGCCGTAAGAGCCGTCCTCGATGCGGGCCAGCGCCGCATCGATCTTGCCGGTGAGCTTGCGCTGGCGGTCCCGCGCCCGCAGCTCGATCGCCCGGTCCGTCTCGGACGAGGCGCGATCGGCGAGATCGGGATGGTTCTCGTTCTCGCTCTGGAGCGCCACCAGCGTATCCTGCGCTTCGCGCAGGATGTCGTTCTTCCAGCTCAGCAGCTTGCGCCGAAAATATTCGCGCTGCCGGTCATTCATGAAGGGCTCGTCGTCGGACGGGACGTAGCCGTCCTCCAGCTGCACCTTCGCCATGCGTCACCCTCGACTGGCTGGTAAACCGCCCACCAGGGGATGGCCGGTGTGCGGCGATAACGTGAGGTGCCGTATAGTCGAGGTGCCTCAGCGCTACAACGCACACGGATGCAGCGGTTGTAACTGGCTGTCACTGCCTCGGTGCGTGCGGCAAACAGGCCACGGTACAGAAGTTTTGCTCTGTCATCTGGCCCGCAACCGGATGATCGCGGCCGCGATCTCGCTCGTCAGCGTCCGGGCGAGCGGCAGCCTGTAATGGGTCTGGTCGAAGAACTCGTCCGGATCCGCCGCCTCGGGACGGCCGTCGCGCCAATCCACCACGGTGCTCAACGGGTGCGTCGCGAGGACCGACCGGACTTCGGTCCGGCAGGCTGCCTCGACCTTCGCACGGGGGCTGCCGGCCGATGGCTCGGCGCGGGCGTAGACGGGTGGAAAGACCACGACCACCGGTGTCGTCGCGGGGATCCGCGCCAGCTCGGCGCGCAGGCGCGTCGCGATCGGGAAGGGGCCGCCGTGGTGCGGCTCGGGCTCGGGACCGACGGGCTTCTCGAGCGCCGCCTTCTTGGCCGGGTCGATGCCGAAGCCCTGGCTCAGGTAATTGCGCTCGTAGTCCCACCACCCGTCGGCTGCGGCGATCTTGCGGTGCCGGTTCAGCAGCCAGCCCAGACGGTTGATGGTCTCCTGCGCGGCCGAAAAGCGGATCAGCCCCCTCAGATAGGCGGGCCAGTCGCCCACGAGCCAGTAGGGAAATCCGTGCTCGCTCGGAAACGTCGGGTCGTCCGCGCACCAGAACGAGTCGGCCGAGAGCACGATCACTTCCGGTCGGGGATGGTGCAGCAGGTACCAGCCGAGCAGCGCGAACTGCTCGGCCGGGCCGGTGGCCGGCACCGACAGCTGGAGGAACGGCACACCGGTGAGCCGGGTCAGGGCCGCGGGCTCGATGAGCTGGATATGCGAGTTGCCGATCACGACGCCCCTGTAGGCCGGATCGCGCCCGCGTACGGCCGAGGCGGTGCGGGGTCCCTGCGGCCGCACGGCGCCACGGGACAGCAGCGTCGACCGGCCGGTATCGTAGGGGTCGACCAGAACCGCGAGGGCAAGGTAGCCCGCAAACAGGCCGGCCATCGTCAGGAACAGGGTGCGGGCGAAGCGGCGCCAGTCCCGGTCGGTCGTGGGGGGAGCGGACGCCATCCTCAGAACTGGAAGTAGATGAACTCGTAGTTCGCATCGTCGCCGATCTTCAGCAGGACGAGCACGAACACCAGGGCGAATCCGGCGGCGAGGAGGCGCCGCGGCGGCAGGCGGTGCACCGCGTTCCAGGCGGTGGGTCCGACCGTGGCGACCAGGGCGGCGATCGCGATGGTGCGCCACTTGAAGCCCGCGCCCCTGGGCGCCAGCCCGAACAGGCCCTTGAAGATCACCAGTGCCGCCTCGAAGCTCGTCGCCCGGAACAGCACCCAGGTCAGCACCACGAACAGGCTGGTGAGCAGCCATCCGACCGGCGCCGGGATCGCGATCCGGGTCCGGCGGACCAGCAGGCCGGCCCCGAGGCCGATCCCGTGGAGCGCACCCCACGCGAGGAAGGTCAGGCCCGCCCCGTGCCACAGGCCGCCGAGGGTCATGGTGGCGGCGAGCGCCCCGACCTGCCGCGGCAGACCGCGGCGGTTTCCGCCCATCGGGATGTAGAGGTAGTCGCGCAGGAAGCGCGACAGGGTCATGTGCCAGCGCCGCCAGAAATCCTGCAGGGACGTGGCGCGGTAGGGGGCGTCGAAATTCTGCGGCAGGACGAGGCCGAACAGCAGGGCGATCCCCAGCGCCATATCGGTGTAGCCGGAGAAGTCGAAATAGATCTGGAAGGTGAAGCCCAGCGTCGCCTGCCACGCCTCCACCACCGTGACGGCCTTGCCGGCGGCGGCGGCCTGGAAGACCGGGTTCACGTATTCCGCCAGCGGATCGCCGAGGAACACCTTCTTGGCGAGCCCGACCGTGAGCAGCATGAGCCCGCGGGCGAAGCGCTCGGCGGCGTCGGGCCGGGCATACGGCGCCTCGTCGAACTGGTGCATGATCTCGCTCCAGCGCACGAGCGGGCCGGCGAGAACCTGCGGGAAGAAGGCGATGTAGAGGGCGTATTTCACGAGCCCGAAGCTCGGCGCCCGGCCGGCCCGCAGGTCGGCGAGATACATGATGTGGTGGAAGGTGAAGAACGAGATGCCGAGGGGCAGGGCGAGGCCGAGCCGCGGCGTCTCCAAGCCCGGGATCAGGTTGGCGAGGTCGGCGGCAAAATCGAGGTACTTGAAGACCCCGAGCAGGGCGAGGTTGGCGGCGATGGCGGCCGGGATCAGCCAGGGGCCGGGCCAGCGGCGGTAGAGGCGGGCGACGCACCAGTTCGCCAGGATCGAGCCGGCGAGAAGAGGCACGAATCGCACGTCCCACCAGCCGTAGAATACGAAGGACAGGCCGACGAGGAGCGGCAGCCGCCATGCGGGGGCGGCGCGCGCCACCAGCCCATGGAGGATGAGCGCGGCCGGCAGGAAGGCGAGGAGGAAGACGAAGGAGTTGAACAGCATCGGGCGAGGCGGCGCGGAGGAGCCCGGATGGGCCGCCGTTGTCTCCGAGCGAGAGGGACCGCCTTGTCGAGGATCGGCGCCGGCCCGTCAATCGCCGCCCGAAAGCCGTCATGGATCGCCGACCGCCGACGGGTCGCGGGCGATGACGGTTCGAGGATCTGAAGCGCGGTGGCCGGGACGCTCAGGTCGGAGCCGGGACCGGAGTCGCCAGAGGCTTTCCCTTCTGAACGGTGAATGTGACGAACAGCTTGGCCGCGTCCGCTCCGTTCTTCAGCGTATGCGGTGTCTCCGGTGCCGTCACCCAGGCGGTGCCGGGCTTGATCGTCCGCGCCGCCTCGCCCTTGATCTGCAATTCGCCGACGCCTTCCAGGGCATAGCCCGCCTCAATGCCGGGGTGCGTGTGCCAGTCGATGACGAAATTCGGCTCGATATCGACGATGACCTGGAGCGTCTCGTAGCCCGGGGTCGGACCATCGATGCGCGAAGTAATCGTTCGCTTCAATCCGGCCGGTGCCTGTGCCGACGCGTCATCCGCGACGAATCCGACCGCCGCGCAGATCGCGCAGCCCGTGAACATCCGTCTGGTCAACATGCGTTTCCTTCCCGCCTGCGTACCGCAGATCTTCGAAACAGGTTGTTCGGACCGAGGAATGACCTCGGGACGCCAATTTTGTATAAAAACCAGATTTTACCTGATCGTCACACCAAATTGATCGCGATTGACAGAGTTTAAAAATGTAAGCGCAATTTTTCAGTATGACAACGCAATTGATCGCAGGCGAAGACGGCCGGCACTTTGCTCTTGATGGACAGTTGGGGGTCGGCCTGGCGGCCGTGACTTGGCGGGCGACGTCCGTCGGGAGACGGGCGCGGGTGGCTGCGGCGACCCGGCAGGGTCTGCCGAACAGCGGCGTTCTCCGGATCCGTCCTGCCGGCCAGAGGGCGGTGGTTCCCGGGACGACACGGGCAACGCCCTGCGGCGGCGATGACGAGCGGAGTGCGGTGACGACCGGCGACCCGCGCAAGGCTGTCGGCCCGGTGCCGACCGGCGAGAGCAACTACGCTGCGCGCCGGGCCGCCTCGATCGTCAGGCCGAGGCCCACCGAGCCGAACGTGTCGCCCTCTACGACGCGCGCCGCCGGCAAGGCGGCCGTCAGCGCGGTGCGCAGATGCGGCAGCCCGGTGGAGCCGCCCGTCAGGAACAGGGCGTCGATCCGCTCGGGCGCCAGTTCCGCCTGCGCGAGGCAGCGCCCGATCCGGGCTGCCACCGCCCGGGCGAGGTCATCCGTCTGCGCGGCGAGCGTGCCGCGGTCGACCGGCACCGCGAGCCCGCGCTCCACGAGGCTGAGATCGAGCAAGGTCGCGGCGTGCTCCGAGGCGGCGATCTTGGCGACTTCCACGGCGCCAGCCAGCGCGTGCCCACGCTCGCCCTCGACCGCTTCACGCAGCCGCGCGACCAGATCGGGCCGGGCGCAGTCGCGGATCACCTCGTCGATCTCGCGCAGCGTCTTCGAATTGTAGAGCCGGTTGATCGCCGACCACGTGGCCAGGTCGTGAAAGTAGGCGTTCGGCACGGCGAGGTCGCCCCGGCGCATCGGGCTGCCGAGGCCGAGGAGCGGCATGACCGTGCCGAGGCTGAGCTGCCGGTCGAAATCGGTGCCGCCGATGCGCACGCCGTCGTTGGCCAGGATGTCGCCGGCACGGTCCGCCTGGCCCCGGCGCTCGGGCGACAGGCGCACGATGGAGAAGTCCGACGTGCCGCCGCCGATATCGGCCACGAGGGCGATCTCCTCCGACCGCACCTGCCGCTCGTAATCGAGGGCGGCGGCGATCGGCTCGTACTGGAACGACACACTCCGGAACCCGACGTCGCGCGCGATGGCCCTCAGGGTGTCCTCGGCACGGCGGTCCGCCTCCTGATCGCCGTCGACGAAGTGGACCGGGCGGCCGTGGACCACGCTGTCGAGGCTCTGCCCGCAGGCGGCCTCGGCCCGCTCCTTCACGGCCGTCAGGTAGCGGGCGATGATGTCGCGCAGGCGCATGCGCTGCCGGCCGACCGGGGTCGCTTCGTCCATCAACGGCGTGCCGAGCACGGATTTCAGGCCGCGCATCAGCCGGCCGGACCGGCCCTCGACATAGGCCTCTGTGGCGGCCCGCCCGATGACCGGCTCTTCGCCGAGTTCGAAGAAGATCGCGCTCGGGATCGTCCGGTGCGCGCCCTCCAGGGGCAGCAGGGTCGGCCCCTCCGGGCCGGCGGCCCCGAGGGTGGTGTTCGACGTGCCGAAATCGAGGCCGCAGGCCGCCATCGTGGGGTGGATCCGGGACAAGCTGGGAGGGGCGTGGCCCTACAGGGTGGCGGCGCCGGGGTCCAGGGCGGATGGCGCACGGGTGACATCGCGGGAAGCGTGGACAGCGCCGCGGCGGGCCGCCCGGAGCCGCCGCATCGTGCTATGAGGCGCCATGCGTTCCGACATCGATCTCGGCCTGACCGGCGAGCGCCCCGCGCTCCTCGACCTCACCGAACTGCTCGCCACGCGGCTCCTGGTGCAGGGCAATTCCGGCTCCGGCAAGTCGCACTTGCTGCGGCGGCTCCTGGAGCAGAGCGCCGGCCTCGTGCAGCAGGCGATCATCGACCCCGAGGGCGATTTTGCCAGCCTCGCCGACCGCTACGGCCACGTGGTGGTGGAGGCGGACGGCGACGACGTCGCCCTGCAGCGGATCGCCGCCCGCGTGCGGACCCACCGGGTCTCGGTGGTGCTGTCGCTGGAGAACCTCGACGCCGACGGGCAGATGCGGGCGGCCGCCGCCTTCCTGGGCGGATTGTTCGATGCTGACCGCGACCATTGGTACCCGATGCTGGTGGCGGTGGACGAGGCGCAGCTCTTCGCGCCCGCCGCAGCCGGCGAGGTCTCGGACGAGGCGCGCCGCCTCTCCCTCGGGGCGATGACCAACCTGATGTGCCGGGGGCGCAAGCGCGGGCTCGCCGGCGTCATCGCTACGCAGCGGCTGGCCAAGCTCGCCAAGAACGTGGCGGCCGAGGCCTCCAATTTCCTGATGGGCCGGACCTTCCTCGACATCGACATGGCCCGCGCCGCCGACCTCCTCGGCCTGGAGCGCCGGCAGGCCGAGACGTTCCGCGATCTGCCGCGCGGACATTTCGTGGCCCTAGGGCCGGCCCTGTCGCGGCGCCCGCTCACCATCGCGGTCGGGCCGACCGCGACGGTGAGCCGGAGTTCCTCGCCGGTGCTCGTCCCCCTGCCCGAAGCCACGGAGGATGCGCGCGCGCTGATCCTGACGGCGAGTCCCGAGGAGGTCGCGACGCCGCTGATGCCCCGTCCGAGGCCGCGGCCGACCCCGGCCCCCGACGTCCTCGTCCAGCTCGCCAACTATCGGCCGCCGGCACCCGCGGAGGACCCGGAGGAGGAGCCGATGGATCCGGAGGCCCGCGAGACGGCGCTCGCCGAGGTGCTGGCCTCGGTGCTGGCGGATGCCGACGCGGCGGCCTGTACCCCGGCGACGCTCTATCAGGACTTCACCGTCCGCTGCCGGATCCGACGCCTGCGCGGCGACACGATGGGTTTGCCGGAGTTCAAGCGGCGGCTGGCGGTGGCGCGGGCCGAAGCGGGAGGAGAGGTGGCCGACAATTCCGGCTGGGAGCGGGCGCAAAGCATCGCGGCCGGCCTGCCGGATGACCTCGCCGGACTGTTCCTGGTGGTGGCCCGCGCGGCGATCGAGGGTGCGGCCTGCCCCACCGACGCGATGCTGGCCGAGGCGTACGGCACGAGTTCGGGCGGCCGGGCACGGCGGATGCTGGCCTATCTCGAGGAGCGCGGCGCGATCATCTCCCGCAAGGACCTGCGCGGGGCGCCGATCATCGCGGTGCCGGATCTCGGCGTCGAGACCGGGCCGGGCGAGCCGCAGATCCTGCCGACGGGGCCGAAGCGGCGGGCGGTTTAGGGGCCGGCGTCCTCCAATCGGTGACGTCGTCCACCGCAGGGTGGGAGGGCCGGACAGGCTTCGCTTGGACGGCGCCGGACATGACAGAGCGTAAACCGACGGTTAAGAGGCCCCTTCTAGCCTTACGTAACGGGTGCCAGCCGATCCTCGGACATGAGGGCTCAAGGCCATGGGGCCTTGTGAAAACGCGTAGCTCGGAGATCGCGTGGCTTGGGGGCCTGACCGCTGGCGCTTCTATCGGCTCGTCGCGCGCGAGGCCGCGCGCGCGGTCCGCGCCGTCGGTGCCAGCCTCACCGCCTCGCCCGACATCCTCGCCCGGATGCGGGTGACCGGACTGGTGATCGCCCCCCAGGACCTGCGTACCTCCGACGCCACCTTCGCGGACGATATCTATGCCGGCCTGTTCGTCTTCGCCGGCCGGTCGCTGGCGGCGAGCGGCGGGTCGCCCTTCGACTACGCGGCGCCCTCACCGGAATGGGCCGACGAGCTTTACGGCTTCGGCTGGCTGCGCCATCTGCGCGCCGCCGACACGGCCCTGGCCCGGGCCAATGCCCGTGCCTTCGTGGCCGACTTCATCGCCGGTCGGGGCGACGCCGCGCTCTCCCGCCAGACGCCGGTGGCAGCCCGCCGGCTGATCTCGTTCCTGTGCCAGTCGCCCCTCGTACTGGAGGGCGCCGACCATGGCTTCTATCAGAACTTCCTCAAGGCCATCGGCCGCAACGCGCAGCAGCTCGAGCGCGACCTTCGGCGCGGGGTGCCGCCGCAGTGGCGCCTGAACGCCGCGGTGGCGCTCTGCTACGCCGGCCTCTGCTGCGACGGCATCCAGCCGATCCTGCGCCGGGCGACCCGGGTGCTGACACGGGAACTCGACCGCCAGATCCTGACCGATGGCGGCCACCGCTCCCGCGACCCGCGCTTCGCCATGGAGCTGCTGCTCGACCTCTTGCCGTTGCGCCAGAGCTACCTCAGCCGCAGCGTCGAACCGCCGATGGCCCTGCTGCGCGCCGTCGACCGGATGCTGCCGCTGTTGCGGCTGCTGCGCCATCCCGATGCCTCGCTGAGCCACTTCAACGGCATGGGGGCCACGGACGCGGACCATCTCGCGACGCTCCTGGTCTATGACGGTGCGCTCGCCCGGCCGCTGATGCACGCGCCGAATTCGGGCTACGAGCGCCTGGAGGGTGGCCGGGTCGTGATCGTCGCCGATGTCGGTGCGAGTCCGCCGCTGCCCTACTCGGTGAACGCCGCTGCCGGCTGTCTGGCCTTCGAGATGTCGAGCGGTCCGCAGCGCATCGTGGTCAATTGTGGCCTGCCGGCCAGCGGTGCGGATCTGCGCCTCCTCGCCCGCTCGACGGCCGCCCACTCCACGGCCGTGGTCGCCCACACCTCGTCGTGCCGGTTCCTCACCCGCACCGGATGGTGGGGCGAGCGGCAGCTGGCCGACTGGCTGATCCGGCGGCGCGGACCCGTGGTGCTCAGCGGCCCGTCGGCGGTGGCGTCCGAGCGGGCCGAGGAGGCGGACAGCATCGTCCTCGCCGCCCGGCATGACGGCTACGGGCCGGACTTCGGCATCGTCCACGAGCGCCGGTGGCAGCTGTTCCACGCCACGGCACGCCTGGAAGGTCGCGACGCCTTCCTGCGCCAGGGCAAGGGGCTGAGCCGCGGGCGGCGTCTGCGTCCGCAGGACGTCGCGATCCGTTTCCACCTGCATCCCGGCATCGCCGTGCGCAGCATCCCGGAGGGGCTCGAACTCGCCTCGGCCCTCGGCGAGGTCTGGGTCTTCCGTTCCGAGAACGCGGAGACTGCCCTGGAGGAGAGCGTCTACTTCTCGGGCCTGACCGGGCCGCGCCGCACCGATCAGATCGTGTTGCACCTGCGCGTGTCCGAGGATGTCGAGGTTCGCTGGAGCTTCGAGCGCCTGGCCTCTGCACCCCTGCGCGGGGTGGCGCCCTGACGGAGTCGGCTGGCCGGGCTCACCCGTTCCATGCTACCGCGCCGGAAAATCTCGAACGTTCGGCTCGAAGCTATGGCGCACGATCAGGTGCGGGTCTCCCGCGCGCTCCTCTCGGTCTCCGACAAGACCGGTCTCGTCGACTTCGCCCGGGCGCTCCACGCCCGCGGCATCGCGCTGGTCTCCACCGGGGGCACCCATCGCACCCTGCGGGAGGCCGGGCTTCCGGTGACGGAGGTCGCTGACCTCACGGGCTTCCCCGAGATGATGGACGGCCGCGTGAAGACCCTGCATCCGGCGGTGCATGGGGGCCTCCTCGCCATCCGCGACAACCCCGAGCATCAGGCTGCGCTCGCCGCCCACGGAATCGGCGCGATCGACCTTCTCGTGGTGAACCTGTATCCGTTCGAGGCGACCATCGCGGCCGACAAACCGGACGAAGACTGCATCGAGAACATCGATGTCGGCGGCCCGGCGATGATCCGCGCGGCGGCCAAGAATCACGCGGATGTCGCCGTCGTCACCGACGTGTCGGACTACGCCGGCGTGCTCGCCGCCCTGGAGGCGGATGACGGCGCCCTCGGGGCGCAGCTGCGCCGCCGCCTGGCGCAGAAGGCCTTCGCTCGCACGGCCGCCTACGACGCCGCGATCGCGAACTGGATGGCCGGCCGGTTCGGAGCCGACGAGCCGGCGCCGTTCCGCGCCTTCGGGGGCACCCTGGGGCAGGCGCTGCGCTATGGCGAGAACCCGCATCAGTCGGCCGCCTTCTACCGGTCGCCGGGCAAGGCCCGCCCGGGCATGGCGACGGTCCGACAGCTCCAGGGCAAGGAGCTGTCCTACAACAACTTCAACGACACGGATGCGGCCTTCGAATGCGTCGCCGAGTTCGACCCGGCGCGGACCGCCGCGGTCGCAATCATCAAGCACGCCAATCCCTGCGGCGTCGCCGAGGGCGCGAGCCTGCTCGAAGCCTACGAGCGTGCGCTGAGCTGCGACCCGACCTCGGCCTTCGGCGGGATCGTGGCGCTGAACCGGACGCTGGACGCCGAGGCGGCGCACCGGATCGTCGAGATCTTCACCGAGGTGATCATCGCCCCGGATGCCACGCCCGAGGCCGCGGCCATCGTGGCCGGCAAGAAGAACCTGCGTCTGCTTCTGGCCGGCGGCCTGCCCGACCCGCGGGCGCCGGGCGAGACCGTGCGGACGCTCGCCGGCGGCCTGCTCGTCCAGGGCCGGGACGCGGCGGTCGTCGACGACATGCCACTCCGGGTCGTCACCAAGCGCGCGCCGAGCGAGGCGGAACTGGCCGATCTCCGGTTCGCCTACCGGGTCGCCAAGCACGTGAAGTCGAACGCCATCGTGTATGCTAAGGCCGGCGCCACGGTCGGCATCGGGGCGGGACAGATGTCTCGGGTCGATTCCTCGCGCATCGCCGCCTGGAAGGCCGCCGAGGGTGCGAGGCGCCTGGGCCTCTCGGAGAGCCTCGCGGTCGGCTCGGTCGTGGCCTCGGATGCCTTCTTCCCGTTCGCCGACGGGCTGATGGCCGCCGCCGAGGCGGGCGCCACGGCGGTAATCCAGCCAGGGGGCTCGATGCGCGATGCGGACGTCATCGCCGCGGCCGACGAGGCCGGCCTCGCCATGGTCCTGACGGGCCATCGTCATTTCCGGCACTGACGCCCCCGCGCCGCAACCCCGGCGCGACGGTCTTCCCCCAACCTCCGCTGGGAGAGGGGCTCGGGGCGCATCACCGCCGCGTCGATCGACCCGTTAACGATCCGGGACGATCCGGCTTGTCGCCCTGATTTTTCCAGGTGAACGGCGGTCCGGTCCAGCATCGCTGCGAACAATCGCCGTTCAAGTCGAGTCGCGGCAATAGATCCGCGGTATCATTCAATGCTGTCATTCGAGCATTGTTGCCGGAAAAATATCCCCGTCTTTGCGAATATATGCGGCACAAGCGGCGCGGGTTGATATTTTCTCGGCCGGGCGCCATCATCACCGCAATGTGCGCCGGAAGCTCGTGTGAAGAACTTCCTGGATTGGCTCCGGGTTGGGTGACGAGATGTTGGTCGCTGCGCTGTTGTTCCTCGTCGGCTGGCTGATCGGCCGGTCCTACTCGGCGATCGTGATCGCTATGACGTCCTCCGTCGTCATGTTTACTGCGATGACGATGTTCATGTCCGTCTACGGACTCGATCTGCTGCATGTGCTGATCATGCTGGGATATCTGACCGCGCATCAGGCCGGGTATCTGTTAGGTGCCTACCTCACTGGGTATCCGGAAAACAATTGACCAGGTCACTCAATCCTACCAAAGCCAGACCAGTCGACCGGCAACACTGTTGATCGCGATCCACAACGCGAAGGCAAGCAACGACCAGATAACAACAATTCGAATCGGCGGTCGTCTTCCTGTCTGACGGCCCAGGCGTATCAAGACGTCGCTCACGTTCACGTTCCGAGTGCCTCAGAGTGGAGAAAACTTGATACGGCTTCGTACCGCTTCAGGTTCCTCCGGTTCATTTGTAGGACGGATGAAGTTTCTTCAGGGTCGAATAATTCATGCGACCCTCATGCGGTCTTCGATAGAATCGATCTTTACTGTAAGTTGCAATAACCGGCTCTCTTTAGGGCGCTGCATCCGGATCCGAACAATCGATATGGCGCCGTCTGAGGAGACTTCGGCCCTCGCCGAGGTCGATCTTGTCTATGTCTGTAGGCGATCCGCAGAAATGCAATCCGTGACGAACCGCACCCGGCGCTATTCAGCGGTGGCGTTGCGGGCGCGTCACAAGCGGTCCTGCCGCCGTATCGGCCGCCTTCCGCGGGCGCGGCCCGATGATGGGAGACCTCGAACGGAAACGCCCGGGCAGCGTGCGCTGCCCGGGCGTCGATGAGATGCGTTCGTTTGGGTCGGCCTGCGCCGCTCAGGTGTCCGCGAAGATATCGCGATCCTTGGTCTCCGGCACGAACAGCACGCCGATGATCACCGTCGCAACGGCGATGACGATCGGGTACCAAAGGCCGAAATAGATGTCGCCGGTCTGCGCCACCATGGCGAAGGCAGTGGCAGGCAGCAGACCGCCGAACCAGCCATTGCCAATATGGTAGGGCAGCGACATCGACGTGTAGCGGATCCGGGTCGGGAACAGCTCCACCAGCATGGCGGCGATCGGGCCGTAGACCATCGTGACGAACAGCACGAGGATGAACAGCAGGCCGATCACCTGGGCGACCTGCGGCCGGAAGATGTCGAATGGGTTCGACATCTTCACGATCTCAGGGTCGCCCGCCTTCGGGTAGCCGGCGGCCTGGAGCGCGGCGA
This sequence comes from Methylobacterium sp. P5_C11, assembly GCF_054049775.1. Classification (NCBI taxonomy): domain Bacteria; kingdom Pseudomonadati; phylum Pseudomonadota; class Alphaproteobacteria; order Hyphomicrobiales; family Methylobacteriaceae; genus Methylobacterium; species Methylobacterium sp. P5_C11. Next base: position 24,447 of record NZ_JBFULS010000033.1, read on the forward strand.
GCGTGGCCTTGTTGGCCTCGGCGTTGCCGCCCTGGGGGTACGGGACCTCGGTGTCGTTGATCCGGATCGTCGTGGGTTGACCGGCCGCGCCGGGGGCGGTCGCGTAGCGCACGGACGACTTCGACAGGAAGTCGCGGGCCAGATCGCAGGGGGCCGAGAAGACCCGCGTGCCGACGGGGTTGAATAGGGTCCCGCAGCTTGCCGGGTCCGCCGTGACGGTGACCTTCACGTTCTCGATCGCCGCCTCCAGCCTCGGGTTCGCCGTGGATGTGATGCCCTTGAAAATCGGGAAGAAGGTCGCGGCCGCGATCGCGCAGCCCGCCAGGATGATAACCTTGCGGCCGATCTTGTCCGACAGCCAGCCGAACACGACGAAGAAGCCGGTCCCGAGGAGCAGCGACCACGCGATGAGCAGGTTGGCCGTGTAACCATCGACCTTGAGGATCGATTGCAGGAAGAACAGCGCGTAGAACTGACCGGTGTACCAGACCACGCCCTGGCCCGCGACGAGGCCGAACAGGGCGATGAGCGCGAACTTGGCGTTCCGCCACTGGCCGAAGGCCTCGGTGAGGGGCGCCTTGGAGGTCTTGCCCTCGTCCTTCATCTTCTTGAAGGCCGGCGATTCCGAGAGCTGGAGACGGATCCAGACCGAGATGCCGAGCAGTAGTACAGAGACCAGGAACGGGATGCGCCAGCCCCATTCGGCGAAGGCCGCCTCGCCGGTGAAGCTGCGCGTCGCCAGGATGACGAGGAGCGACAGGAACAGGCCCAGCGTCGCGGTGGTCTGGATCCAGCTCGTATAGAAACCGCGGCGTCCGTTGGGTGCGTGCTCCGCCACGTAGGTCGCGGCACCGCCGTACTCGCCGCCGAGGGCCAACCCTTGTGCGAGGCGCAGGACGATCAGGATGATCGGGGCAGCGATCCCGATGGTGGCGGCGTTGGGCAGAACGCCGACAATGAACGTCGACAGGCCCATGATCAGGATGGTGATCAGGAAGGTGTACTTACGCCCGACCAGGTCGCCGATGCGGCCGAAGACCAGGGCGCCGAACGGGCGGACGATGAATCCGGCCGCGAAGGCTAGAAGAGCGAAGATGTCGCGCGTGGCCGGCGGGTATGCCGAGAAGAACTGCGCGCCGATGATCGCGGCCAGGGATCCGTACAGGTAGAAATCGTACCACTCGAACACGGTGCCGAGCGAGGACGCGAAGATCACCCGCTTCTCGGCCGAAGTCATCGGCCTCGCGGCGTCCCCCGTCCGCGGGATTGCGGTTGCCACAGCCATAAAACTGGTCCTCCCAGACGCATTTCAGGCGACCCGAGACGCGGATCGTCCCCACGGCCCGTTTTTCGGGCGGCCCTGCGTGAAGCGCGGGTCACATATGCGTTATCGCAAGGGGGCGGCTGGTCAACCGGTAAAGCGATCGTGAACGGCGCGATCAACATGGGTGCGTGCGGAGTGGCCCCAAAAACGACGAAGGGCGCGGCCAGCGCCGCGCCCTTCGCCCGTCAGGCCGGTGCGAGGTCGGTCAGTGCGCGTGCGCGCCCGAGGCACCGATTCCGGTCTCGGACCTCACGAACTGGGCCTCGAAGGCCGCGCGCTCGCGCTGGGCGCGCCGCGACCTGTCCATCAGGGACACGATCCAGATCGTCGCGAAGGCCAGCGGCATCGAGAACAGCGCCGGGTTGTCGTAGGGGAAGAGCGGGACGGGATTGCCCAGCGTCGTCACCCAGACGGCCTTCGACAGAACCACCATGATGACCGCTGCGAGCAGGCCGACGAGGCCGCCGGCCAGCGCGCCCCAGGTCGTGGTGCCCCGCCACAGGATCGACATGGCCAGAACCGGGAAGTTGCAGCTTGCCGCCACCGCGAAGGCGAGGCCGACCATGAAGGCCACGTTCTGGTTCTCGAACACGTAGCCGAGAACGATCGCCACGATTCCGATCACCACGGCCGAGATCTTCGACAGGTTGACCTCGTGCTTCTCGGTGGTCCGCCCGCGGGCGATCACCTGGGCGTAGAGGTCGTGGCTGATCGCCGAGGCGCCCGCGAGCGTCAGGCCGGCCACCACCGCCAGGATGGTGGCGAAGGCCACGGCGGAGATGAACCCGAGGAAGTACGGGCCGCCCACCGCGTTGGCGAGGTTGACCGCCACCATGTTGGTGCCGCCGATCATGTCCTTCAGCTTGTCGAAGGTGCCGGCAGCGCCGAGCTTGAAGTAGCTCGGATCCGACATCAGCAGCGCGATACCGCCGAAGCCGATGATGAAGGTCAGGATGTAGAAGTAGCCGATCAGGCCGGTGGCGTAGAACACCGACTTGCGCGCGGCCTGGGCGTCCGAGACCGTGAAGAACCGCATCAGGATGTGCGGCAGGCCGGCGGTTCCGAACATCAGGCCGACGCCGAGGGAAATCGCCTCGACCGGGTTCGACACGAGGCCGCCCGGCGCCATGATGGCGTCGCCCTTCGGATGGACCTGCACGGCGTTCGCGAACAGCACCTCGGGGTTGAAGCCGTACTTGTAGAGGACCGCGCCGGCCATGAAGGTGGCGCCGCCGAGCAGAAGGCAGGCCTTGATCACCTGCACCCACGTGGTCGCCTTCATGCCGCCGAAGGCGACGTAGACGATCATCAGGACGCCGACGATGATCACCGCGTAGAGATAGGGCAGGCCGAACAGGAGCTGGATCAGCTTTCCGGCCCCGACCATCTGGGCGATCAGGTAGAAGGCCACCACCACCAGGGTGCCCACCGCCGAGATGATGCGGATCGCGGTCTGGTCGAGGCGGAAGCTCGCCACGTCGGCGAAGGTGAACTTGCCGAGGTTGCGCAGGCGCTCCGCGATCAGGAACAGCACGATCGGCCAGCCGACGAGGAAGCCCGTGGAGTAGATCAGCCCGTCGAAGCCCGAGGTGTAGACGAGGCCCGAGATGCCGAGGAACGAGGCCGCCGACATGTAGTCGCCGGCGATCGCCAGGGAGTTCGTGCCCGCCGAGATGCCGCCGCCGGCGGCATAGAAGTCGGCGGCCGACTTCGTGCCCATGGCCGCCTTGTAGGTGATGCCAAGCGTCATCAGCACGAAGAACAGGAACATGAGGATCGCCGGCCAGTTCGTGGCCGATTGCTGCACGGCGCCCAGATCCGGGCCGGCGGCGTAGGCCGCGCTGGCGGCCAAAGTGGCGAGCGTCAAGCCGAGGAGGAGGCGGTTCATCGGGCCACGCTCCGCTTGAGGGCGTCGCTCAGGGCGTCGAAGCGCGTGTTGGCGCGGGCCACGTAGATCCCCGTGAGCGCGAAGGCGAAGAGGATCACGAACACGCCCATGAACAGGCCCAGGGATGCGGTGCCGCCGACCTTCACGGCGAGCAGCGACTTGTCGAAGGCGATCAGGCCGATGAAGCCGAAATAGACGACCAGCATCAGGATCGTCAGGATCCAGCCGAAGCGGGTGCGCTCGGCTACGAGCTGCTGAAATTCCGGGGTCCGGACGATCCGCTCGATCTGCGGATCCACCTCCGTGCCGCGTGTACCTGTGCCCGGGGGCGCGGTGCGCCCTCGGAGGTCGAGTGTCCTGCCGCTCATGGCTGTTCCTCCCGCGAGGGCTCCGGCGCCCTCCGGTTCTTCCCGGTGATGGTTCGTGGTTCTTGTTGGAGGCGGACGCCGGACCGGCATCCACCCCAGCGGATTCAGATCCGGCGATCCGGGCCGATCAGGCCCGGTTCTGCCGGTTCTCGATCAGGTCGTCGACGACGGCCGGCTCGGCCAGGGTCGAGGTGTCGCCCAGGGAGCCGAAATCGTCCTCGGCGATCTTGCGCAGGATGCGGCGCATGATCTTGCCGGACCGGGTCTTGGGCAGGCCCGGCGCGAACTGGATCAGGTCGGGCGAGGCGATCGGCCCGATATCCTTGCGGACCCAGGTCACCAGTTCCTTGCGGAGGGCGTCGTCGCCCTCCTCGCCGTCATTCAGGGTGACGTAGGCGTAGATGCCCTGACCCTTCACGTTGTGGGGGTAGCCCACCACCGCGGCCTCGGCGACCTTGGGATGCGCCACCAGCGAGGATTCGACCTCGGCGGTGCCCATGCGGTGACCCGAGACGTTGATGACGTCATCGACCCGGCCGGTGATCCAGTAATAGCCGTCCGCATCCCGCCGGGCGCCGTCGCCGGTGAAGTATTTGCCCGGATAGGTCGAGAAGTAGGTCTGCTCGAAGCGCTCGTGATCGCCATAGACCGTGCGCATCTGGCCCGGCCAGGAATCGGCGATGCACAGGTTGCCTTCGCAGGGACCCTGCAGGACCTTGCCTTCGGCGTCTACCATCTCGGGCCTCACGCCGAAGAACGGACGAGTGGCCGAGCCCGGCTTGAGGGCGGTGGCGCCCGGCAGCGGGGTGATCAGGATGCCGCCGGTCTCGGTCTGCCACCACGTGTCGACGATCGAGCAGCGCTGATCGCCGACGACGTTGTAGTACCATTCCCAGGCTTCCGGATTGATCGGCTCGCCGACCGAGCCGAGCACACGCAGGGATTGCCGCGACGTCTTCTTCACCGGCCCCTCGCCGCCGCCCATCAGGGAGCGGATCGCGGTCGGCGCGGTGTAGAAGATGTTGACCTTGTGCTTGTCGATCACTTCCCAGAAGCGGGACGTCGACGGATAGGTCGGGATGCCCTCGAACATCAGCGTGGTCGCGCCGTTCGCGAGCGGGCCGTAGACGATGTAGCTGTGGCCCGTGACCCAGCCGACATCGGCCGTGCACCAGTACACATCGCCGGGGCGGTAATCGAAGACGTATTCGTGCGTCATCGAGGCGTAGACGAGATAACCGGCCGTGGTGTGGACCACGCCCTTCGGTTGTCCGGTCGAACCCGATGTGTAGAGGATGAACAGCGGGTGCTCGGCCTCCACGGCCTCGGCGGGGCATTCGTCGGTCACCTGCTCGGCGGCCTCGTCGTAGTAGACGTCGCGTCCCGCCTCCATGGCGACGCTGCCCCCGGTGCGGCGCACGACGATGACGTGGTCGACGAGGTCCGAATCGAGGCGCTTGATCGCCTCGTCGACATTGGCCTTCAGCGGAACCTTGCGACCGCCGCGCAGGCCCTCGTCGGCGGTGATCACCATCCTCGAGCCGCAGCCCTGGATCCGCGAGGCCAGCGAGTCGGGGGAGAAGCCACCGAACACGATGGCGTGGATCGCCCCGAGCCGGGCACAGGCGAGCATCGCGTAGGCCGCTTCCGGGATCATCGGCATGTAGAGCGTAACCCGATCGCCCTTGCCGACGCCGCGATTGCGCAGGACGTTGGCCATCCGGCAGACCTGGGCATGCAGCTCCCGGTAGCTGATGTGCTTGGACTCGTCCGGGTTGTCACCTTCCCAGATGATCGCGGTCTGGTCGCCGCGGGTCTCGAGATGTCGGTCGATGCAATTGTAGGCGACGTTGGTCGTGCCGTCCTCGAACCACTTGATCGAGACCTGCCCGGGTTCGAAACTGGTGTTCTTGACCTTCGTGAACGGTGTCATCCAGTCGATGCGTTTGCCGTGCTCGCCCCAGAACGCATCCGGATCGGCCACCGACGCCGCGTACATCTCTTGGTATGCGGCATCGTCGACGTGAGCACCCTCACGCCACGCGGCCTGCACCTCGATCACCTTGCCTTCCATGGCGTCCATCCCTGTTTTGGTGCCCGATCGTATCGCGGTCTCCGCCGCGCAGCCAGGACTTCCAAAGTAACGTAGCCTACATCCAACGATGACGATATCATCGCGGTTTCGAGCGTGCGCTGCTCAATTCCCGTAAGTAAATTGAGCACAATGTAAGGGCTGATTGGGGCCTCGGTGCTGCGCTGTCAAGCGCGGTCGGCAGGCCCTGCGATCACCCGCCGGCCCGATGTCTCCGGCCGCGGCCGGAATCGCGAATCCGCCGACATTTTCGCCCGTTCCAGGCGGCTTCGGGCGGTCCTGCGACGGGGACCGGAAACCGCCGAGGCGGCCACCGTCAATGCGCGCGCTGCGATCGGGAGCGGCAGCGGTCTTCGATCCGTCGAGGCGGCACCTGCGGCGCCGATCTCGGGCAGAGGGCGGTCCGTCCGCCTGATCGAGACATCCCGTATCGGTGTCGTCGCGTGGGGCGGTTCGGCTCCGTCCCATCGCGAAGGCTATCGGGCGGCGCTTCAGCCGTTCGCAACCCGCCGCGTCGGTATGATGATTTCCACGAGGGTGCCGTCCTCCGGGCGTGCCGAGAGCTGGAGGCGGCCCCCATTAGCCTCCACCAGCGCACGCGGCAGCGCCAGCCCGTCCTCGACATCACCCGTCGGCGCGTCGGTCCGCGGTGCGGCCCCGGCTCCGGTGCCGCGCACCCGCAGGGCGACGGTCGCCCGCTCGGTCGAACCTGTGGACACGATGATCTGGCCGCCGGCGGACGAGCGGCGGATCGCATTCTCGATCACCAGGGAGGCTGCACGGCTCACCGAAAGCTCGTCGGCCTCCAGATCGCCGAGGTCGGTAGAGAAGCTCGTCCGCACCACGATCCGGCCCCGCGCCGCCTCTCCCTGAAGCCGGGCGACACAGCCGGCCACGACGTCGTTGAGATCGATGGCGCGGGGCTCAAGCCGCAACGCGCCCGCCTCGACGGCGGCGAGGTCCAGAAGTTGCCCGACGCGTTCCAGCATCGTCTCGCCCGAGGCCCTGATCTCGGCGAGGCACCGCCTGTAGCGCGCGTCGCCGAGGGGACCGAACGGCTCCTTCAGCATCGCGTCGACGAGGTGGACCATGCCGGTCACGGGTTCCCGGACGGCGCTGCCCAACCGTGCGAGGGCTCCGCTGCGGACCGTTGCGGATCCCGGGCCGGCATCTCCGCCAAGGTCGCCGAACCTGCGACCGCCGCTTTCCAGAAGCGCCACGCGTCGCCCGTCCGACCGTGCTGCCGTGACGGCGAGCGAGACGGGCGCACCGGTGAGAAGCACGGCCTGCTGCCCCGGAACCGCGCCGCGCAGGGCGTCGGCGACCGCCGGCACGCTTTCCCGGTCGAACAGGGCGACGAAGCTGTTGCCGACGACCTCGCGCGCTTCGCAGGCGAACAGGTCGGCGGCTGCGCGGTTGATCGCGACGATGCGCCCGACACCATCGATCGTGACAACACCAGTTTCCAGCGCATCCAGCGCTGCCTCGGCGCCGGCCGTTCGCTCGATCTGCGCCGCGCGGGCAAGTCGCTCGGCCGTGAGCGCGTCCGCGACATCGGCCTCCTCGACGGGACGCACGATCAGGCACGCAGCGGCTTCGCCCGCCCAGGTGACGGTGCCCGCCTGCAGTTCCACCGGGCGTACACCCCCCTCGACCGTTGCGATCGTCGTCCGGCGCGAGGACGTATCGAGCTCCAGCGCCGGCGAAAGGCCCGGGAGCAGCCCGGAGAGCCCCGTGCGGGCGAGGCTCCGCAGATCGGGATGACCGGCGAGGTCCAGCAATCGGCGATTGGCCGCGACAATCGTACCGGCGCGAGTGACGAGCATGGGCAGCGGTAGCCCGGCGAGGAATTCCGCTTCCGGAGCCGGTTCCGCGTCGGTGCTTGGCTCGACGTCCGCGACGATCGGCGGTGCGCCCACCGCGTCGGCGGCCGCACGTGTTTCCGCGGCTTGCACCTGTGGAGCGGGGAACGGCATCACAGCACCGCCCTCGGTCTTCGCCGCCTGTGCCCCAGCATCAGCCTCGTCGCCGGCATAGCGCGCGCCCAGCGCCCGGGCGATTTCCCGGAAGGCGGCATGCTCGTCGTTCGACAGCGGCACCGCGACCGATTCGGCATCGCCGGCGACCGACTCGCGAACCTCCGTCGGTCGGAGCGCGGCCACCACCGCCGGGACGATCTCCACCGATGATTTCCGGGGTTCCGCTGGCACCTGGATCGGCGTACCGGGCTGTGCCGGCGCGGCGCTCATGGCCGGGGCGCTTCGAATCAGCCCGAATCCGCCGAATCCGGAGAAGGCGGCGTCGCCCCGGCCGAGGGGGGCGCCGGACAGATCGACCCGGAACGGCCCGGCGCCGACATCGATCACCGCCGGCTCGCCGCGGAAGGTGCGCCGATCGCGCAGGGCCGCCAGAACGGCGTCGGCGCCGGTGATGCGTCCGCCCTCGGCCAGATCCTGCCAGCGCTGCCCGACCAACCCTGCAAGCCACTCAGGTCCGCTGAGCGTGGTGACGACGCCGGCGGCATCGATCCGCCACAGGAAGCGGTCGCCGCGCTGGACGGGCGACTCCTGTGAGGCGGGTGCATGCACCGGTGGCGTGAGTGTCTCGGAACCGGATTCGCCCGAGCGGTCGGAGCGGGAGGTGCGCAAGGACGTCACCGGCGCGGTCGGCACGAGGAGGATCGCGGGCCGGCCATCGGCCTGCTCGCCGCGAGCCAGCCAGCAGAGCACCGGCGGGGAGATCCGCCGGGGATCCAGGCGGAGACGGGCGAGGCGCGGCGCGGCGTCGGCCGCGACGGCGGTCGCCACCTGCCGGATCAAGCCGGCGAGGGTTGAGCCGGTCATCGCCGCGGCCAGAGGCGTCGCCGCCTCGGACGCGTGGAGGATCGACCCGGCCGTGGGATCGATCACGAGATGGATGGACCCACGCAGCGACAGGCCGCCGGCGAGGGCCGGCAGCCGCTCCCAGGCCGCGTAGGCGGTTGCCAGCCCGGGCTGGGCTGCACCGGCCGTCCGTGTCACTGTCGTCTCCAAAGCCCGCGACCTCGAACCCGTACGCTATCCTGACCCGTCGTAAGCCCGCTCTGCCCGAGAAAGGCCCACGACCGAAGCCCTATTGTAAACTCCCGGGCGCCGCGACGCTGGACTCTGGGAGCAACCGTCACACGTTTACGGTATGTCAACCTTAACGCCATGAGCGCGGGTGGCATATGGTGGCGAATCAGTTATTGTGCGCCGCACAACGCGCCATCCACAGGCCAAGCAAGAGAGGAGACGACGCATGAGCAATCCCCCGAATTATGAGGTCCCGGCCGAAATGCGCGATTTCGCCGAGAAGAGTGTCGAGCAGGCCCGTAAGGCGTTCGACAGCTTCATCGGCGCGGCCCGCCGCACCGCCGACACCGTCCAGGGCTCGGCCGAAGTGGCCCGCTCCAATGCCCTCGACGCATCCTCGCGCGGTTTCGAGTATGCCGAGCAGAACGTGAACGCTGCGTTCGACCTCGCGCAGAAGATGGTGCGCGCCAAGGACATGCAGGAGGCCATGCAGCACCAGGCCGAGTTCGTCCGCAGCCAGTTCGCCGCCATCCAGGCGCAGGCCAAGGAGTTCAGCGGCCTCGCGCAGAGCGCCATGCAGCAGGGTGCGGAGCGCGCCAAGTCGGCCATGCAGCAGGGTGCCGACGAGGCCCGCAAGGCGATGGAGCAGGGCCAGGACGCCGCCAAGCAGACCGCTCAGAACGCCCAGGACGCTGCCGAGCGCGCCACGCACTGAAGCGCATCGGACGACGTCGCTGCGGCGGCCCGCTCCCGGACTCCGGGGCGGGCCGTCTCGTTTTCGCCGGTATTGCCGTCGAGAGCCGCGGCGCGGACAGGTTGGAGCCGCGCCGAGCGAAGGATTCAGGAATGCGCCTCACTGTTTCCGGCCGATCCGGCCTGCGTGGAACGCTCCGCTGGACGGTCGCCGCGCTGGCCCTCGCGACTTTGCTGCCGACCTGCGCGGCGCAGGCGCAGTATTACGACGATCCCGGCTATGACGGTGGATACCGTCCGGCCCCGCGGCGTGCGCAGCGCGCGCCCGTCGGCTTCAACTGCGACGCCGTCCAACAGGGAATCACCGGGCCGAAGCCGTTCTCCTGTCCGCTGCCAGGACCGCGACCCCTCGGGGCGCGCTGCTTCTGCGATATGCCGATCGCGTCGTTCAGCCCGCCTCAGACAGCCGTCGGGCGCGTCGTCCCGTAACGCGACAGAACGCGCACCCGGTTTGGGTGACGCGGCCCGCGCGGCAGTTCACGTCCCGGCCCGCGGTGCCCGCGGGCCGGAGGTGGGCGCTCAGTTCAGAACGACGACCTTGGCGCCGACCTTCACGCGCTCGTAAAGATCGGTGACGTCGTCGTTGGTCATCCGGATGCAGCCCGAGGACACCGCCTGACCGATCGTGTCCGGCTCGTTGGAGCCGTGGATGCGGTACTCGGTGTGGCCGATGTACATGGCGCGCGCACCGAGGGGGTTCTCGATCCCGCCGGCCATGTAACGCGGCAGGTCGGGGCGGCGGGCGATCATGGCCTTCGGCGGGGTCCACGACGGCCATTCGCGCTTGGCCGTGATCGTGTTGCTGCCGCTCCAGCTGAAGCCCGGACGGCCGACGCCGACGCCGTAGCGCAGGGCCTGGCCGTTGCCGAGGACGTAGTACAGGCGCCGCTCGGCCGTGGAGACCACGATGGTGCCCGGCGTGTAGGGCGCGTTGAACGCCACGACCTCACGGGGGATCGGCTGCACCTGAGCCTGCGGCGCGGCCTGCACGCCCTGGCCGTAGCCCGGGGCATAAGTACCCTGGTAACCGTACTGTCCCTGATCGGAGTAGTACTCGTCGGCATTGTCGGTCCCGAAGGGATCGTACGACGAAGCCGCGAGCGCAGGCGTCGCGGCAAGAACAGACACGCCGAGGAGTGCGGCGAGTGCGGTGACCGTGGTCTTCATGGGTGGCCTGCCTGTGCAATAACCTTTGCCATTACAAGCGTGAGCATAGGCAGGCAGTTCCATTCGGCCGCCGAGAATTTGCGTCCCGGCGGAATACGCAGGATGGCTCGGCCGTATGGGCCGGCGCTCAGGTCACCTCGTCGGTGTGGACGTCGAACCGGGCGAGGTGCGCGTAGCCGAAATTCGTCGAAATCGCGCAGTCGGTGGCGTCGCGGCCGCGTGCCATGACGATGCGGCCGATGCGGGGGCGGTTGTGCCGCGCGTCGAACGTGTACCAGCGCGGGCCGTCCGGCCCTTCGAGGAAGACCTCGAACCAGGCGGAGAAGTCCATCGGCGCCGGGTCCTTCGGCACGCCGATGTCGCCGAGATAGCCGGTGGCGTAGCGGGCCGGGATGTTCATGCACCGGCACAGGGCGATCGCCAGATGGGCGAAATCCCGGCACACGCCCTCGCGCTGCATGAAGGCGTCGTGCGCACTTCGGGTCGCGTCGGCGCGCTGGTAGTCGAAGCGGATCCGCTCGTGGGTGTAGTCTACGATCGCCTGGACCCGCGCCCAGCCCTCCTGTGTGTTCCCGAACAGCGACCAGGCCGTCTGCGACAGCCGGTCGGTGTCGCAGTAGCGCGAGCCGAGCAGGAACAGCAGCGCCGCGTCCGGCAGATCCTGCACGGGGATCTGGCGCGCCTCCGGCACGACCGGATCGGGCAGGCCGGAATCCTGGACCGTGAAATCGGCCGAAATCGTCAGCAGCCCCGGCGGCGCGACGATTCGGTGGCAGATGTTGTCGAAATCGTCCCGGTACTCGTGCGCCGTCAATGGCGGATCGAACACGAGATGATGCGGCGTCAGAACATCGGGCATCCGCGAATGGTGGACGCTGAGCATCAGGACCATCGGTGTCGGCTGCGACAACGTGAAGGCGATATCGAAACCGGTCCTGATCTTCATCGCGGCCACCTTGCTCTTTCGCCTTCCGCGCAGGCTCGCCGCGCGTGTTCCTGATCCCCGGGTCTCAACGCGCCAGAAGCGGCGGCGACCCCCATGCGGTCTGAGCAGCGGCCCCGTCCTGTTCGATCACGTCGACCTCGACGCGCATGCCCAGATCGTCGCTGGCGAGACCGAAGAAGGACCCGTGCAGCGGTACGGCCTGCGCGGGGTCGCGGGTCACCGCGACGCGGATGAGATCGCGGTTGCCGACGATGCCGTTGGTGGGGTCGAACTCCACCCAGCCGGCGCCCGGGAGATAGACTTGCAGCCACGCGTGGGTGGAACCGCCGCCCACGTGCCGGGCACGGTCGTTCCGCGGGTTGTAGAGGTAGCCGGAGACGAACCGAGCCGCCATGCCGAGCGCCCGCACGCCCTCCATCATCAGCACCGCGAAGTCCCGACAGGAGCCACGCTTGCTGCGCAGGGTGGTCAGGGGATCCTGCACGCCCTTCTCGGAGCGGGCCAGATAGGTGAAGTTCGCCCGCACGCTGCGGGTCATGGCGGCCAGCAACTCCAGCGTGGGGATGCGGCCCTGCTCCGGCAGAAAGCTCCGCGCCCAGGCATCGACTTCGTGGCGCGAATCGCGCCACTGCCGCTCGATCGATCGGGCTAGGTCCGGCATGTCCTCGGCGCCGTATCCGAACGGATAGTGGGTCGCGTGGGGTGCGAGCGGGAAGTCGGGGGCGTGTTCCGGGGTATGTTCGAGGGTGATGCTGCAATCGAAGGTCAGCGTCTCGGCGCGCGTCTCGAAGGTCGTCACCGCCACGCAGTTCCCGAACACGTCGAACAGCCAGCGCAGGGTCGCGGGCGCGGGGGTGACGTCGAGGGTCGCCTCGATCAGCCGCTGATCGTAACTGTCGCGCGGCCGGAACATGATCCGGTGCTCGCCGAAGGCGACCGGACGCCGGTACCGGTAGACCGTTCGGTGGCGGACGGAAAGGATCGGCAACTCTGCAGGCTCCGGGCTCGCGCCGACGCGGTCATCGGCAATGCAAGGGCTAGGCCCAATTGCGCGGACGAGACGCGCGGATGCTGCAGGACCGACCGTCCGCGGTGCTCTTCGCAGAGCCTGGCGCGCCGGGCCGTGCGCGACGGTCGGCCCGGATCGAAAGAGACGTCACGCACAGTCGGGGACTTCTTGAGTGCGCCTTCAGAGCACCGGCGGAGCCGGCTCGGCGGCGGCGCGCTCGGCCTCGACCAGCACGTCGAAGGCGCGCCAGGGCTTGGCGATGAAGACGGCCTCGGCCGGCAGTTCCGGGCGCGACAAACCATGGCCGGAGGTCACCACCAGCCGCGCCCGGGGCCACAGCGTCGACACCGCACGGGCCAGCTGGAGGCCGTCCATTCGGCCGGCCAGCCGGACATCGGCGAAGACCAGCGCCACGTCGCCGCCGCGCGCCTGCAGGACCAAGAGGGCAGCCTCGGCGCTGTCGCAGCCGACGACGTCCAGCTCCGTCTCCTCCAGAAGGGTTTCGGCCAGGGCGCGGATCTCGGGATCATCCTCGACAACGAGGGCGAGGCGCGGCGGGACGGCCTCGGCCGCCGTTTCGCGCGAAATCTGCTGCACGGAATCCCCGCCGTCGGTCTGGCGGACCCGACGGACCAGGGAGGCGAGATGCTCGGGCACGCCCTCGGAGACGAGATTATCGTAGAATGACGCGAGTGTCCGGCCGATTTCATCGAGCGGAATACCAAGCGAAAGCGTATCAGTGAGCGGCAGGGGCGCGCTCGTCTCGTGCTTCTTCAAGGACTCCCCCCGAAGTCGAGTGTCACGCCGGCCGAGGACGCGGCGCTTGAGGAGGAAAGTCGGCAATCCGCCGCTGGTTGCGCGAGGCGTCCGGAATCCCACCGGCCCTCACTGAGCCGTTACTGCGTGGCGAGGCCGGAATCGGCATCCGCGTAGGCCATGATCCCGGAGACCGCGCGGACGTTCTGGTAGCGTGTCCCGCGCGTGCTCATCATTGCCTCGAACTTCTCGTGGACCTGGGCGACGGACAGGCTCAGCGGCTTGCGGTGGCGGCCGCGGCCGACGAAGCGCCCGGCGGCGAAGAAGATCGAGCGGTTGGCCCGGGCGGGACCCGGGAGGAGGGCGGCTGCGGCGGCGGCCGGCTTGTTGACGACGTTGGCGAGAAACTCCCCGGCATCATCAGGTCCGAGGAAGTGCGCCAGATAGACCTCGCCGAGGGTCAGCTCGCGGCCGATCCGCAGGGCGATGCGCGCGGCGTCGCGCTTCAGCATCTCGCCGGCCATCAAAGCCGACAGGTAGGGGTCGCGGCGCAGCTCCAGCACCCGGATGCGCTCGGCCGGATCGGCGATGATCGGCCGGTCGTTGCCATCGGCCGTGATCAGCGCGGCCTCCTTCTCCAGCCCGTACTTGGATCCGAAATCGCGGATCACGCCGAGCCATGTCCGCTCGATGAACTGGTAGAGGCCGGTGGCCGAAGAGGTCTTGGCCTGGACCGCGGTGACGAAGCTCGATTCCTTGTCGGCCACGGCCATCAGCAGCACCGGATCGGTCTGGACAGTCTGGGCGGCCCGCACGATCGTCTGCACGAGGTGGCGCCGGATCTTCATCGGGCCGAATTCCAGGATGTCGTTCGGGTCGCCGGCGGCGCTCTCCGAGAGCAGGAAGTCGTACGACACGCGGTCGACCGTGTTGGAGCCGATGTCGGTGTCGAGATCGTGCACGGCGGCGAAGCTGGCGGAGGCGCGCAGCGGCGTCTGCGCGAGATCCGTTGTGAGGGCGACGGTGTGGATGCGCGGCCGGGGCATCGCCGGTTCGGTGGCCGCTTCCGCGGTGGACACGGCCGGCGACAGGCCCACCTTGCCGAGGTCCACGCCCGATCCGATCAGGGCCGCGCTGAGACCGCCTGCGATGAGCGACATGGTGAGCAGCGAGCGGAACAGCGCAGGGCGACTGCCGTGGGCACGGCCCAGCATGGGCTGTGCGGCGATCACGTCGGCACGGCCGGAGCCGAACTGGCCCTGCTTGCCGGTGATGGTCCTCTGCGATCCGACCGTACGGCCTTGCATCGTTATCCCGACTCTCCACACGCCCTGATGGCGCCACGGATCGATCATCGCTTGACAGATGTGGCGACAACACGGCCGCGCTCGTGGCCGAGCTGCGGCGTCCCGGGGAGATTTCGGGGCAGGGCGCCCGTGACTCGCGCGGCATCCCTCCTTAAGAGGGCGCCATGCGGGTGCCACGCAGACGACGCGCGGCCGCCCAGTCCCCGTGTGTCCTGCCAGAGTCAGCCCCGATGAGCGGCGTCAACGAGATCCGGTCGACCTTCCTCGACTACTTCGCCAAGGCGGGGCACGAGGTCGTGCCCTCCTCGAGCCTCGTGCCGAAGAACGACCCGACGCTGATGTTCACGAACGCCGGCATGGTGCAGTTCAAGAACGTCTTCACCGGCGTCGAGAAGCGCGCCTACGACCGGGCGACGACCGCGCAGAAATGCGTGCGGGCCGGCGGCAAGCACAACGACCTTGACAATGTCGGGTACACGGCGCGCCACCACACGTTCTTCGAGATGCTCGGCAACTTCTCGTTCGGCGACTACTTCAAGGATCGCGCCATCGAGCTGGCTTGGACGCTGATCACCAAGGAATTCGGCCTGAAGGCCGACAAGCTCCTTGTCACCGTCTACGCCGACGACGACGAGGCCGCGGCCCTGTGGAAGAAGATCGCCGGGCTTCCCGAAGAGAAGATCATCCGGATCGGGAACTCCGACAATTTCTGGCAGATGGGCGATACCGGCCCCTGCGGCCCCTGCTCGGAGATCTTCATCGACCAGGGACCGGCGCTCCAGGGCGGCCCGCCGGGCTCTCCCGACGAGGACGGCGACCGGTTCCTGGAATTCTGGAACCTCGTGTTCATGCAGTACGAGCAGCTGGAGCCGGGTGCCCGCAACCCGCTGCCGCGGCCGTCGATCGACACCGGCATGGGCCTGGAGCGCATGGCGGCGATCCTCCAGGGTGTCCATTCGAACTATGACACCGATCTGTTCCGCGCCCTGATCGATGCGGTGGCGCACGCCGTCTCGCGGGCGCCGGAGCCCGCCACCATGGCCTCCTACCGGGTGATCGCCGATCACCTGCGCGCCGCGTCGTTCCTGGTGGCGGACGGCGTGCTGCCGGGCAACGAGGGTCGCGGCTACGTGCTGCGCCGGATCATGCGCCGCGCCATGCGTCATGCCGAGATCCTGGGCGCGCGGGAGCCCACGATGTACCGCCTCGTGCCGACGCTCGTGCGCGAGATGGGGCAGGCCTATCCGGAACTGATGCGGGCCGAGAGCCTGATCGGCGAGACCCTGAAGCTGGAGGAGACCCGGTTCCGGCGAACCCTCGAGCGCGGCCTGTCGATCCTCGACTCCGAGAGCCGCGACCTTCAGGCGGGCGACAAGCTCTCCGGCGAGACCGCGTTCACGCTCTACGACACCTACGGCTTCCCCCTCGACCTGACCCAGGACGCCCTCAAGGCCCGGGGAATCGGCGTCGATACGGACGCTTTCGCGGCGGCGATGCAGCGCCAGAAGCAGGCCGCCCGCGAGGCCTGGAAGGGCTCCGGCGACGCGGCCACCGAGACGGTGTGGTTCGGTTTGCGCGAGCGCGTCGGCGCCACCGAGTTCCTGGGCTACGAGACCGAGACCGCCGAGGGGATCGTCACGGCGCTCCTGCATGACGGCGCCGAGGTCAACGGCCTGGACGCTGGCCAGACCGGACTGATCCTGGTCAACCAGACGCCGTTCTACGCCGAGTCGGGCGGACAGGTCGGCGATGCCGGACTCATCCTCGCGCCGGGCGTTCGGGCGCGGGTGACCGACACCCAGAAGAAGCTCGGCGACCTGTTCGTCCACCACGTCACCGTGGAAGAGGGGCGCTTGAGTCTCGAACAGCCCGTGGAGCTGAGGGTCGACCACGCCCGTCGCCGGGCGATCCGGGCGAACCACTCCGCAACCCACCTCCTGCACGAGGCCCTGCGGCAGGTTCTGGGCGACCACGTCGCCCAGAAGGGTTCGCTGGTGAGCCCGGACCGCCTGCGCTTCGACATCAGCCATCCGAAGCCGATCGAGGCCGACGAACTCGCCCGGGTCGAGGATATCGCCAACGCGGTGCTGCTGCAGAACGCACCCGTGGTGACCAAGCTGATGGCGGTTGACGATGCCATCGCGTCCGGCGCCCGGGCGCTCTTCGGCGAGAAGTACGGCGACGAGGTCCGGGTGGTCTCGATGGGCCTGCCGGTCGGGTCCAACACCGGACAGGGGCGGCCAAAGAACTTCTCGGTGGAACTCTGCGGCGGCACTCACGCCGCGCGGACCGGCGATATCGGCGCGATCACCGTCGTGGGAGAGAGCGCCGTCGGCGCGGGTGTCCGCCGGATCGAGGCGCTGACGGCCGACGCGGCCCGCCGCCACCGCGCCGAGGAGGCCCGCACCCTGGCGGCGCTGGCCGGCATCCTCAAGGCGCCTGTCTCGGAGGCGCCCGACAGGCTCACGGCGCTGATGGAGGATCGGCGGCGCCTGGAGCGCGAGCTGGCTGAGACGCGCCGCAAGCTCGCCATGGGCGGTGAGGGCGGCCCGGGTTCCGGGGCTCAGCAGATCGAGGTCGGGGGAGTGGCGTTCCGACGCTCGGTGATCGAGGGGCTCGACATGCGCGACCTCAAGCCGATCGTCGACGAGGAGAAGAAGCGCCTGGGTTCCGGTATCGTGGCGGTGGTCGGCGTGGCGCCGGACGGCAAGGCGGGCCTCGTCGTGGGCGTGACCGACGACCTGACCGGTCGCTACGACGCCGTCGGGCTGGTCCGGGCCGGTGCCGGCGCGCTCGGGGGCAAGGGCGGCGGCGGCCGCCGCGACATGGCCCAGGCCGGTGGCCCGAACGGCGCCGGAGCCGAGGCTGCCCTCGATGCCATCGCCCAGGCTCTGACCGACGCCGCCTAAGTCACCCCGCGAAGCGGACGGCCGCATCCTCTCCGGTGCGGCCCGATGGTGACCGACGGGACCGGTGAGGTCCCGTCGCGCCCGGCTTCACGTTTTGCCGCCGCCCCCGCCGCCCTGTGGGGCCACCCGTGACGGCTGGTTGGCGTTGCCGGCGGCGGCCGAATTGTCGGAGGTCGTATCGGCCGCCCGGCCGGTCGGCGCGTCGGTGACCGCGGCATCGTTGCCGGTGGTGTCGCCCCGCTGGCTCATCACACCCGCCGCGGCCGGCGCCGGAGCGACCGGCCTCTTGACGCCCTGCGCAGCGGCCGGCGCGATGGTGGCAAGAGCGAGGCGGCGTTCGACCCGTCAGTGCACGCGCGTCCAGGTCTGCCGCTTGCAGAAGACGCTCATCACGCACCCTGAGACCTCGAGCGCGTTGGGACCCGTGAGCTTCAGGGACCCGGAATAGGTCTTGCCGTCATTCGGGTTGTAGAGGGAGCCCGAGAAGCCGCCGCCGTCGGGCTGGCGTGCGTCGAGGATCTGCACGCCCACGACGCTGCGGCTGCGCAGCGCCGGATCCGGATTCTTGGCGTCGAGCCCCTTTCCGGGCGCACTCACGATCGTACCGCAGAAGCCGCCCCCGCAGGGGATGACGCGGACGCGGGAGCTTCCGGTCTCCGTCAGCCAGAGCCCGGCCGGATCGGCCCCCAGAGCCGGGCCGCAGGCCGTGCCCGTCGCGAGCAGTGCCAACATCGTGCGACGCAGCCTCGAACCCATCCCTGTTCCTCCTCACTCAGCATCCGAACGTGGTCTTACCGCGAGGCCCGGGGCAGCGCGCCGCCCAGGTATGTCTCGATCACCTCGCAGAAGGGTTGGCCGGCGCCTGTCGAGAGCACCGCATCGACCTCGAAGAGCGGGTCGTTGGGACCCGGATCCGCCTGCTGGACCGGCGCGCGCACGTCGATGGTGCTGCGCACCGGGGCCAGCGGGCGCACGACCCGGCCGAACGGGGTGCGGGTGCCGTCCAGGGTCGCGTTCATCTCCGGCGTGAGGCGGGCCGGCACATACCAGTTGTCGGCCTCCGACAGGACCCGGTCCCCGCAGGCGAGGCGGACCCGGCGATAGCGCACCGGTTCGTCCGGTCCGATCGCCAGGCGCGCGCGCTGCGCCGGGGTCAGAGGCTTGTCGACGATGGGTATGCGCTCCGCGACGAGACGGGGCTCCCCGGCCAACTTGTAGTCGGCGCACCAACCTTCGAGCGCGAGCGTCGCGCTGTGCGCGGCCAGTATGCGGCTCCGCAGCGCCGCGATCATCGCCTGCGGATTGTCCTGGAGGACGCGCAGATCGGCCGGCTCCGCCGGCGCCGATGAATCGAGCGCCCAGCTCGGAGGCGCGATCACCGGCACCAGTCCCAGTCCAAGCACGGCCAGGCAGCGCGGCCATCGCCCGTCGGCCGATCCGGCGGGGTGAGACACGTCGCACGACGGCGTCGCCCATCTCCAAACCAGCAATAGCGAAGTGAAAATGCCATCGCAGCAAGACTTTCCGGTGCGCCAGAGCATCTCGGGGGTCGTTCTCCCAGATGAAACACCAGATTGTCGCCGCATGCCGAAGCGTCGAGGCCCGGCAGAACRCCATGACCAGGGCGAATCCTGCCGACCCGGTCGCGTCAGGCAGGATCTATATAAGAATCGTCGCTCCGTCGAGCCGCGCCGTTCGCGGGAGCCTTCGACGGAAGCCCGTCAGCGCCGCGCCACCGGGGGCAGATCGGTGCAGAGGCCGAGGCCGGCCTCGGCGGCCAGCCCGATGGTCTCGCCCAAGGTCGGGTGGGGATGGATCGTGCGGCCGATATCGGTGGCATCGGCCCCCATCTCGATCGCGAGCGCGACCTCTCCGATCATGTCGCCCGCGCTCGGCCCGACGATGGCGCCGCCGACGATGCGCTTCGTCCTAGCGTCAAACAGCAGCTTGGTCAGGCCGTAATCGGCGCCGTTGGCGATGGCCCGGCCCGATGCCGCCCAGGGAAATCGCGCCACCTCGACGGCCTGGCCCGCCGCCTTGGCGGCCGTCTCGGTGATGCCGACCCAGGCGATCTCCGGATCGGTATAGGCGACCGACGGGATCACCGCGGCGTCGAAGCCGGCCTTGTGGCCGGCGGCCACCTCGGCGGCGACATGACCCTGGTGCACCGCCTTGTGGGCCAGCATCGGTTGTCCGACGATGTCGCCGATGGCGAAGATGTGCGGAACGTTCGTGCGCATCTGCCCATCCACCGGCACGAAGCCCCGCTCCACCGAGACGCCGGCGGCATCGAGGCCGAGGACGTTACCGTTCGGGCGTCGACCCGCCGCCTGGAGCACGAGGTCGTAGATCTGCGGCTCCGCCTCGGCCGCCACGGTGACGGCGATGCCGTCCGGGGTGGCTCGGGCGGCCACGACCTCGGTGCCGGTCAGGACGCGGTCGAAGCGGTGCCCGTTACGCTTCGTCCAGACCGCCACAAGATCCCGGTCGACGCCCTCCAGCAGGTTCGGCAGCCGTTCGATCACGTCGACCCGGGCGCCCAGCGCGCTGTAGACCGTCGCCATCTCCAGGCCGATGATGCCGCCGCCGATCACCAGCATCCGGCGCGGGACGAATGGCAGTTCCAGCGCCCCCGTCGAGTTCACGATGCGCGGGTGCTCCGGCAGCATCGGCAGCGCCACCGGCGACGATCCCGCGGCCACGATGGCGCTCGCGAAGGCGATGGTGCGCGTGCCGCCATCGTGGAGCGCCACCGAGGCCGTTTCGGGTCCGTCAAAGCGCGCGGTGCCGCGCAGAACCTCGACCTTGCGCTGGCGCGCCATCTGGGCGAGCCCGTCGGTCAGGCGGCGGATGGTTCCGGCCTTGAACGACCGCAGCCGCTCCAGATCGACGGTCGGAGGGCCGAAGGTGATCCCGTGCGCGGCGAGCCGTACAGCCTCCTCGGTTACGGCCGCTACGTGGAGCAGCGCCTTCGACGGGATGCAGCCGACGTTGAGGCAGACCCCGCCCAGAGTCGCGTCGCGCTCCACCAGCGTGACCCGTTGCCCGAGATCGGCCGCCCGAAAGGCCGCAGAATAGCCGCCGGGACCGCCGCCTATCACGAGCACGTCGCAGGCCGCGTCGGCGTCGGTGCTCCGTGGCGTCGGTGTCGGCGCCGGTGCGGCTTCCGCCCGCGCACCCGGCGACTCGACGGCCAGCCGCGCGACGAGGGTGCCGGCCGAGACGGTGTCGCCGAGGCCGACCAGCATCTCGACGAGGCGCCCGGCCGCCGGGGACGGGATATCCAGGGTCGCCTTGTCGGATTCGACCACCAGCAGGGTCTGGTCCTTGGCGACCGGCTGGCCGGGGGCGACCGGGATCTCGATGACGGGGACGTCGGCGTAATCCCCGAGGTCCGGGACGCGGATGTCGAGGGTGTCTGTCATGGCGCGGACCGTTAAAGGAGGGCGCGGCGCAGGTCCGAGAGGACCGACGCCACGTGACCGAGGAAGCGGGCGGCGGCGACACCGTCCACCACGCGGTGGTCCCACGACAGACTCAGGGGCAGGATGAGACGCRGCTGGAATGCCGTGCCGTCCCAGACCGGCTCCATGCGCGAGCGCGTCGCGCCGAGGATGGCGACCTCCGGCGCGTTGATGATCGGCGTGAAACCGTCGCCGCCGATGCCGCCCAGTGACGACACCGAGAAGCAGCCGCCCTGCATGTCGGAGCCCGGGAGGGTCCCGGCCCGCGCCTTCTCGGCCAGGGCGGCCATTTCGGTGGCGATCTCGATGAGGCCCTTGCGGTCGCAATCGCGCACCACCGGGACCATCAGGCCCTTCGGCGTGTCCACGGCGAAGCCGACATGGACATAGTCCTTGAGGACGAGATCGCCCCCCGCGAGGGAGGCGTTGAACCGCGGATAGGCGCGCAGCGCCGAGGCCGCGGCCTTGATCAGGAACGCCACCATCGTGACCCTCGCGGGCGGTGTGCGCGTCTCCTTGTTGAGCCCGACGCGAAACGATTCGATCTCGGTGACGTCGGCCCGGTCGAAGTTGGTGACGTGGGGGATCGTCAGCCAGTTGCGACTGAGGTTGGCCCCCGACAGGCTCTGGATGCGCGAGAGCGGCTCGCGCCGGACCGGGCCGTATTTCGCGAAATCCACCTCCGGCCAGGGCGGCAGGCCAGCGCCGATCCCGGAGGCGGCGACGGGCGCCGGGGCCGGCGCGCCCAGGGCCGCCTTGACGAAGGCGTGCACGTCCTCGCGCAGGATCCGCCCCTTCGGTCCGGTGGCGGCGATACGCTCCAGCCCAACGCCGAGTTCGCGGGCGAGCTGGCGGACAGACGGGCTGGCATGCACCTCGCCCCGTGCTGCCTGGATCGGATCGGAGTTTGTCGAGTTCGGCAGGGTGGGGCGAACTCCCTCTACCGTGCGGGAGAGGGTTGGGGTGAGGGATGTGCCCTCTCCGGAAGACCCTGATCCCTCACCCTGTCCCTCTCCCGCACGGGAGAGGGGAACCGCGCTCCGCTCGGAGGTCGACGAGGCCGCGGCTGCGGGTGCTGCGTCCGGCGTCGGTGCAGTTCCGCCGCCCTCCGCCGGCTCTACCGTGAGGATCGGCGTCCCTTCGGACACCTTCGTGCCGACCGAGACCAGCAGCTCGCGCACGATCCCCGCGACCGGGGAGGGGACCTCCATGGTGGCCTTGTCGGATTCGATGCTGAGGATCAGGTCGTCCACCGCGAGGCGGTCGCCCGGCTTCACCAGAAGCTCGATGACCGGCACGTCCCGGTAGTCGCCGATATCCGGCAGGGCGATCTGCAGCGCGGCGCTCATGCGGGCGGATTTCCGTAGGTCGGGCGTTCGGAGGGTGGGATGGAAAAGCGCCGATCGGCACGCGCCGAGCCTCAGACGGTCCAGGGCGCCGGCGCGTCCGCCGCGATGCCGTATCGGCGGATCGCCTCGGCCACGGTGGCGCGCGGCACCGATCCGGTCTCGGCCAGGGCGTGCAGGGCGGCGATGACCACGTGCTGCCGGTCGACCTCGAAGAATCGGCGGAGCGCGTTGCGGGTGTCGCTGCGCCCGAACCCGTCGGTGCCGAGGGCGACGAAGCGGGCGCCGACATAGGAGGCGATCAGTTGCGGATAGGCCCTGACGTAGTCGCTCGCCGCCACGATCGGGGCCGCGCCCGGCAGCAGCGCCGCCACGTGGCTCACCGGCGCCTCGGCCTCCGGGTTGAGCATCGCCTGCCGCTCGGCCTCGCGGGCGTCGCGGGCCAGCTCGCTGAAGCTCGTCACGCTGAACACCTCGGCCGCGACGCCCCAGTCCTGCCTCAGCAACTTCGCCGCCGCGATCACCTCCGGCAGGATCGCGCCGGACCCGAGGAGCCGCACGGCTCCCGCTCCGCCCTCCGGCCCGGACAGGCGATACATGCCCTTCAGGATGCCGGCTTCCGCCCCCTGCGGCATGGAAGGCTGCGCGTAGTTCTCGTTCATCGCGGTGAGGTAGTAGAAGGCGTCCTGGTCCTCCTCCATCATCGCCCGGGCGCCCCGGTCGACGATCACCGCCATCTCGTACGCGAAGGCCGGATCGTAGGCCCGGCAGTTCGGGATCGCGGCCGCCTGCATGTGGCTCGACCCGTCCTGGTGCTGCAGGCCCTCGCCCCCGAGGGTCGTGCGACCCGCAGTGGCGCCGATCAGGAAGCCTCGGGCGCGCTGGTCCGCCGCCGCCCAGATCAGGTCGCCGACCCGCTGGAAGCCGAACATCGAGTAGTAGATGTAGAACGGCAGCATCGACAGGCCGTGGACGCTGTAGGACGTGGCCGCCGCCGTCCAGGACGAGATCGCCCCGGCCTCGGTGATGCCCTCTTCCAAGAGCTGCCCGTCCCGCGCCTCGCGGTAGTAGAGCATCGAACCGGCATCCTCCGGCTCGTAGAGCTGCCCCTGCGGCGCATAGATCCCAACCTGCCGGAACAGGTTGGCCATGCCGAAGGTCCGGGCCTCGTCAGCGACGATCGGGACGATGCGCGGTCCCAGATCCTTGTGCTTCAGGAGATTGCCGAACAGGCGCACCACCGCGGTGGTGGTCGACATCTCCTTGCCGCCCGCCTCCAAAGCGAACCCAGCATAGGTCGAGAGCGCCGGCACCGTGACGGTCGGCGCGGTGCGGCGGCGGGCCGGAAGCACGCCGCCGAGCATCTCGCGGCGTTCGCGCAGGTAGCGCATCTCGGCCCCGTCCTCGGCCGGCTTGTAGAAGGCCAAGCCCTCGACCTGGGCATCCGACAGCGGCAGGGCGAACCGGTCGCGGAAGGCGCGGAGCGCGTCCACGTCGAGCTTCTTGGCCTGGTGGGCGGTCATGCGCGACTCGCCCGCGCCGCCCATGCCGTAGCCCTTTTTGGTCTTGGCCAGGATCACGGTCGGGCGGCCCTTGGTGGCCTTGGCGGCCGCGAAGGCGGCGTAGAGCTTGCGGAAATCGTGGCCGCCGCGCTTGAGGCGATCCACGTCGGCGTCCGACATGTGGGCGACGAGCTCGCGCACCTCCGGATCCTCGCCGAAGAAGTGCGCAAGGTTGTAGGCACCGTCCTTGGCGCCCAGCGTCTGGTACTTGCCGTCGACGGTGTCGGCGAAGCGGCGCAGCAGGGCATGGTTGGTGTCGCGGGCGAAGATCCCGTCCCACTCCGAGCCCCACAGCACCTTGATGACGTTCCAGCCCGCGCCCCGGAACAGGCTCTCCAGCTCCTGGATGATCTGGCCGTTGCCGCGCACCGGCCCGTCCAGCCGCTGCAGGTTGCAGTTGATGACGAAGGTGAGGTTATCGAGGGTCTCGCGGGCCGCGAGGGCGAGGCCGCCGATCGATTCCGGCTCGTCCATCTCGCCGTCGCCGAACACGCCCCAGACGTGCCGGCCGCCGGTGTCGGCGAGGCCGCGATCGGCGAGGTAGCGCATGAAGCGCGCCTGATAGACCGCGTGGATCGGACCGATGCCCATGGATCCGGTCGGGACCTGCCAGAAATCCGGCATCAGCCAGGGGTGCGGATAGGAGCAGAGGCCGTCGCCGGCGATCTCCTGGCGATAGTGTTTCAGCTGCTCCTCGGAGAGGCGCCCTTCCAGGAAGGCCCGGGCATAGACGCCGGGCGCCGAGTGCGGCTGGAAATAGACGAGGTCGCCGTCCGCGCCGCCCTTGAAGAAATGGTTGAACCCGACCTCGAACAGTTCCGCCGCCGAGGCGTAGCTCGCCACGTGGCCGCCGAGTTCGCCGTAGGCCATGTTGGCGCGCACCACCATGGCCAGCGCGTTCCAGCGCATGATCGAGGTCAGGCGTTCCTCGATGTCGAGATCGCCCGGGTAGCGCGGCTGCTTCTCCAGCGCGATCGTGTTCCGATAGGGCGAGTAGGGCAGGGCCTCGTCGAGGATGCCGATCTCCTTCGAGCGGCGCTCAAGACGGTCGAGGATGAAGCGCGCCCGGGCAGCGCCCTCGGTGCGGAACAGGGATTCCAGCGCCGCGAGCCAGTCCTGGGTTTCCGCCGGATCATGGTCGACCTCAGCGGACCGCGCGATGGTGGCTTTCGGCGGTATGGCATTCATCGGCGCGGCCTCCCTGTTTGATCCGGATGATACGGCTATCAGAGCGGCGGGACATGCCGGACATTTGCTCTGTGACGCGATTTGTCGGATTGATCATCCGCATAATGGGTTGTAGGAGGCAAATCATGCCGCTCGACGCCCTCCGAGGCCTCTCCTGATGCCGCGATCGGCGCCGGACGCGGCCAGCGCAGACCCGGAGGTCGGCCAATGCCCGTGCGCCAAACCCAGCTCGATGCCGCTAGCCTGCGCATCCTCGAATGCCTGCAACAGGACAGCGAGATCAGCATCGCGGAGCTCGCGGAGCGGGTGGGTCTGTCCACCTCACCGTGCTGGCGTCGCGTCAACGACCTGAAGGAGGCCGGCATCATCCGGGGCTGCGTCGCGGTGGTCGATCCCCTCAGCGTGGGGCTCGCAGTGAACGTGTTCGTCCACGTTTCGCTGGAGAAGCAGACACAGGTCGCGCTTCGCGCTTTCGACGAGGCCGTGCGCAGCCGCCCGGAGGTGATGGAGTGCTATCTGATGAGCGGCGAGGCCGACTACATGCTGCGCGTCGTGGTGGAAGATCTCGGCCAGTACCAGAAGCTCGTCCTCGACCACCTCACGCGCATCCCCGGGGTGGCCAACATCCGCTCAAGCTTCGCGCTGGGGCAGGTGAAGTACACGACCGCGCTACCCCTCGCGCACCTCAGTCGCTAAGGGATCCACGCGCTTACCGGATTCGGTTCGCATGGATCGGGCAAGTTTGAGGGTTCGCGTCTTCGAACTCAAGCGCGGAAGGCCTGCATAGCCGCATCGCGCCGAGATAAAAATGGTGGAGCCTAACGGGATCGAACCGATGACCTCTTCCATGCCATGGAAGCGCTCTCCCAGCTGAGCTAAGGCCCCACTATGTCCACCGCGGTTTGGGTCCCGCGGGGGTCTCGCCGGTCCGACTTGCGTCCGGCGAGGCCGGTTCTATAGGCGGCTCGCGCCGCGGACTCAACCCCTTTTTTTCGCGATGTTCGGGGTTTCGTCGGGGGAGGCGGCCGGAGCCGCCTCAACTCTCTTCGTCGTTCTCGATGTCGCCGTCGATCAGGTCCGAGACATCGTCGTCGCCGGCATCTTCCTCCTCGAGGAAGGTATCGTCCTCGGTGGAATCTCCGTCCTCGACCGACTCGTCCTCGGGCGTCGGGTCCGCCTCGTCCTCAGYGGCTTCCACCTCGTCGAGGGAGACCATCTCCGGACCCTTCTCGTCCGTCTCGTCCTCGTCATCGGTGTTCACCGGCGCCCGCGACAGCGCCGGTGGCGCTGCGCGACTGGAGGTGGCCACCGCCTGATAGACCGCCCCGCATTTCGGGCAGACGGCGGGGTCGCGGGCAAGGTCGTAGAACTTCGCGCCGCAGCTCATGCACTGGCGCTTCAAGCCAAGTTCCGGTCGGGCCACGGGCGGACACCTCGTCGTCAGTACTGTCTCGGGGGAGCGGCCCCGTTAGTCGGGGTGGCCGCCCCTGTCAATCGAGCCGGTGCGAGGCGCTGCGCGGCGGTGTGGTCCGCGGGCGTCCGTGAGATCGAACGGATGACGCCGATCGGTGCCCGTGTTAACCGCGCGGCGATTTCACCGTCCGATTGCAACGCCGCGGCATAGCCGCCCGGCGCGCCGGATCCAGGCCAACCCGCAAGAGCCCGAACGGACGCCCCGTGTCGCACGATTCGAGTCCCGAGCCCCTCACCGCCGTGCCCGGCACGTCCCTGCGGGGGCGCCTGCGCCCGCCGGGCGACAAGTCGATCTCGCACCGGGCGATGATCCTCGGCCTCCTCAGCCAGGGGGAAACCCGGGTCGAGGGCCTACTCGAGGGCGACGACGTCCTGCGCACCGCCGCCGCCGCGAAGGCGCTCGGTGCCGGGGTCGAGCGCCTCGGCGCCGGGCGCTGGCGGGTCCAAGGCGTCGGCATCGGTGGTCTCAGCGACCCGGCCGCGGTTTTGGATTTCGGCAATGCCGGCACCGGCTCCCGTCTGATGATGGGGGTGGTCGGCGGCCAGCCGGTGACCGCGACCTTCGACGGCGACGCCTCCCTGCGCTCGCGGCCGATGCGCCGCATCCTAGACCCGCTCACCCGAATGGGCACGCAGGTCCTCGCTGAGGCACCGGGTGGACGGGTTCCCCTGACCCTGCGGGGCCTCAAGGAGGCGATCCCGATCACCTACGAAACGCCGGCGGCCTCGGCGCAGATCAAGTCCGCGGTGCTGCTTGCCGGTCTCAACGCCCCCGGCACCACCACGGTGATCGAGACGGCGGCGACCCGCGACCACACCGAGCGAATGTTGCGCCTGTTCGGCGCCGCGGTCAGCGTCGAGCCGCATGGACCCGGCGGGCACGGCCGCAGGATCGCGCTCACCGGCCAGCCGACGCTGCGCGGCACCGACGTAGTGGTTCCGGCCGATCCGTCCTCGGCGGCCTTCCCGCTGGTGGCCGCGCTGATCGTCCCCGGCTCCGACGTGGTGATCGAAGGCGTCATGATGAACCCGCTGCGCACCGGGCTGATCACGACGCTGCTGGAAATGGGCGCGCAGATCGAGCGCTTGGCCGAACGGGAGGAGGGCGGCGAGACCGTCGCGGACCTGCGTGTCCGCGCGAGCCGCCTCACGGGCGTCGACGTCCCGGCCGAGCGGGCGCCGTCGATGATCGACGAGTATCCCGTCCTGGCGGTGGCGGCGAGCTTCGCGGAGGGCCGGACCCGGATGAACGGTCTGCACGAACTGCGGGTCAAGGAATCGGACCGCCTCGCGGCCGTGGCGTCGGGGCTCGCCGCCAACGGTGTCCGCCACACGGTCGAGGGCGACGACTTGGTCGTCGAGGGTGATGGCACAGCGGCGCCGGGGGGTGGGACTGTCGCGACCCATCTCGATCACCGCATCGCCATGGCGTTCCTGGTGATGGGGCTCGCCACCCGGAACCCGGTCACGGTGGATGACGGTGCGATGATCGCCACGAGCTTCCCGAGTTTCCTTCCGACCATGCAGGCCCTCGGCGGCCGGATCGGGGCGTGATCCGCATGCCGCTCCTCATCGCGATCGACGGCCCGGCCGCATCCGGCAAGGGCACGCTGGCCAAGCGGTTGGCCGAACATTACGGCCTGCCCCATCTGGACACCGGCCTGCTCTACCGGGCCGTCGCCCTGACCCTGATCGATGCGGGGGTGTCGCTGGAGGATTGCGCGGCTGCGGCGCGGGCCGCCCAGGCCCTCGACGCCGGCAGGCTCGACGATCCACGCCTGCGCGAGCGGGCGATGGGCGAGGCGGCCTCGCGCGTCTCGGCGGTCCCGGACGTCCGCGCCGGCCTGCTCGCATGGCAGCGCCGGTTCGCCGCCGATCCGCAGGGTGCCGTCCTCGACGGGCGCGACATCGGCACCGTGGTCTGTCCCGATGCCCCGGTGAAGCTGTTCATCACCGCGTCCTCGGAGGAGCGCGCCCGTCGCCGGCACCGGGAGCTGGCCGGCCGCGGCGAGGCGGCGACCTTCGCGGCGATCCTGGCCGACATCGAGGCCCGCGATGCCCGGGACGCCTCCCGGAGTGCCGCTCCCCTGCGCATGGCCGACGATGCGGTCCGGCTCGACACGACGGAACTCGACGCCGATGCCGCCTTCAACGAGGCCCGCGGCATCGTGGAGCGGAGCCGTGGCGACACCGCCTGAGGGTTGTCCCCGCCGTCATGTTGACCCCCCGAGCCCGCTCACCTATTGCGGACCCGCCGTCTCGGACGCGCCGCAGCGAGCGGCCCGGGACGCGAGCGCGTAGCTCAGCTGGTAGAGCAACGGACTTTTAATCTGTAGGTCCTGGGTTCGAGTCCCAGCGCGCTCACCAATTTACCAGCAAAATCAGGACTTTAGAGCGTATAACAAATCCGGTTTTGCCCCGCGGGAAGCCCGGGTTGCGCCGGAGCGGCACGCTCACGGTTCGGAGCTTGTTGTCGCCTCCACTCGCACAGCCCATTGAAGCCCGCGCGGTTGAGAGCGTCGCCAATCGGGGCGAGCGAGATCGCATCTAAGCGCGCAGGCTAGCCGACGCTCAACTGGTCGGTAGGCATGCGTTCGGCCGCTGTGGGATGTTCTCCGCAGCGCATTGTGAGGCCGACCGAATCGAAAATCCGTCGCAGGCCTGAGCACGCATGTCTGCCGTGCCGATGCAGCCGTGGCCGTTTTCGCAAGCCGCGATTAAGCCGTCCGGCCCGACCAGCGGCGCGATACGTGCGCCGGACTTGGGCCATCAGGATCCCCATGAGAAAGTTGCTCGCGTTCGCCGTGGCCATAGTCGTGTGTGCGGGATCCACACTTGCTCTGGCCGAGCAGCCGGCGCGTGATTGTAGCCAAGACCCCGAGACGACAGGCGCGTTATCCGGCGACCCCCGCAGCCTGTATTTGCCCGGCCAGCGACCCGGGAAGGCCGACCCAGACCCGCCCGAGGCGAGCTGGCAAGACGAAGCCCGGGAGAATTCCGAGCAGCGCCGGCGCTATCTGCTCGAATGCGGGGTGGACTGACGCTGCAGAAGGGCTGCCTCGGCCTCACGGCAGGTCGCTTTAGCGCCAGCCTGGGACAGTTCCGGCCCGACGTGGGTGACGGTCGCCTAAC
Source organism: Methylobacterium sp. P5_C11 (assembly GCF_054049775.1). Taxonomy (NCBI): domain Bacteria; kingdom Pseudomonadati; phylum Pseudomonadota; class Alphaproteobacteria; order Hyphomicrobiales; family Methylobacteriaceae; genus Methylobacterium; species Methylobacterium sp. P5_C11. The sequence continues at coordinate 54,184 of NZ_JBFULS010000033.1, forward strand.
CGGCCCCAGGCACCATGGTTATGGGCCACGTTGCGTATCGGCCCACCGCTGGTGAGATCGGACGCTCCCCCGCCCCGTGAACGGATCGGGGCGTGGCCGAGCGGCCGGTGCTCGGCAAGGGGGCGCCTATGACGGATGAGCCAGACCGGAACGGCCAGACACTATCGGATGAGGAACTCGACCGATTGGCGCGTGAGCTGTTTGCCGAGGTGCGGGGTGAGTTCACGGAAGCCAAAGTGGACCGAGCCCTCAAGACCGCCGGTGAGGTCGCGGGGGAGGTGATCCCTGGTGTGCCCGATTGGCTGCTGGACGTTAGCGACGCCGACGCGGGGGACAGCAGCGCTGATTGACAGCCCTGCATCCCCGTCTTGTTCGAGAAGGGTCCCGGGCGCTGGGCGGATATGCACGTCAGGACCGCAACTGGACGGGACTATCGGGCATTAGGGGAGCATAGCCATTCGGCACTCTCAAGGTTTCCCATGCTGCTGATCTCGTCACTCGTGGCGGGCACGTTCGTGCTCGCCACATCGTTCTCACTCATCGCCGTCCTCACGGATTAGGCCGTGGCGAGGGGTCGGTTCACGAGCCGATCCCTCGCGCCGTCAGCAGGGTATGAAGGGCGTCGGCAAGCCCTTCGAGCGCGAACGGCTTGCGCAGGAATCGCGCTCCCATGGGCATCTGCTGCTCGCCCGGCCACTCCACTCCCGACACGATCAGGATAGCGAGTTCGGGCCAGCGCGCCGCGACGGCTTTGGCCAGCGTGAAGCCACTCAGGGGCTCGCCAGCGAGATCCACGTCCGCAACCATGGCCACAAGCTCGGAACGGGACGCCAGATGGGCCTGAGCGGTCTCGACGGTCAGAGCCTCGACGACCTCGTACCCCGCATCCCTCAACGCCGCAGCCGCTTCCATCAGCTGCACGGGATCGTCCTCGACAATCAGCACGGCACGCCGCGGCGCGAAGGCGTCAGCCATTGAGCCACTCCACGAGAACGATGCCCTACAACGCCGCTCGGATTGATACCGTCTCAACCAGAAGCGTGACCGGGCGACATCCATTTGGAGTGAGTGGTGCGCAAGATGCGGACTTCCGCAACGGGGTCCGGACCGGAGCCTAACTCCTAAACCCGGACCTCTTCCGCTTGCAGTCCGCCTGCTCGCAGGTGGTCTGGGATGTCGGAGTGATCGTAGTAGCCGGCTTCGTGCGCCATGGCGTCCAGGGCGGCAATCGGGTCGGCGGCCGAACCTGTCCAGAGGATTGCGCCTGTTGCACCCTGGCGGACCTGAAATACCTTCATCGAACCCTCCCATGCCTGGCAGTGCATCAAGCATAGCGCTGCCCTTGGCGTTCCGGCGCTACCTCAATCGGTGAACATGCCGCATGGCCGGGTCGGCTGCCTCTTCAAGAGGGCGCAAGCGCACGCTAGGTGTTCAGTCCCGAGGTGAGATGGGTTGGGTCGTATCTGAACCGGCCTGGGTCGTCTGCCCAGGCTCGGCAGGTCGCTTCGTATGGCGTGAGGCCGCGTAGGGTCTTGAGCCGCCGGGCGAAGTTGTAGGCATCCAGGAAAGCGGCGAGGTGTTCCCGCAGTTGGTCGTGGCTGTCGTAGTGGTAGCGCTTGACGGTCGCGTCCTTGAG
>NZ_JBFULS010000034.1:0-54434 GCF_054049775.1 Methylobacterium sp. P5_C11
GACCGCGGCCGCGCCGGGGCGGCGAGCCGCCGCGCATCGCCGGTGCGAACCCGGCCGGTCGTCGGAACCGGCCGGCCCCTCAGCCGTAATGCCGGCACGATGCCGCCCGCCTTGAAGTCGATCACATCAGGATTTGCCGGCCGGCCTCCAGCGCGCGAACCGCGCCGCCTATGGCCACGTATTCAGGACGCATTCAGTGCCCTCGGCGCACATCTCCCGGCAATGCGCTACGCCATCGCCCTCGTCGCCATCAGCCTGACCGCCGCGGCCCTCGCCGCGGGCGGCCTCGGCTCCATGGCCGATGATGGGCCGGCTCCCCAGACGGGCACCGTCTCCAGCCCGGCGCCCCTGCGGATCGAGAACTGCCTGTCCCCCGCCGACATGCGCGAGGAGGTCGGCGAACGCCGGGTGATCCCGCCGGTGGCGGCGATCCGCGCGGCTCGCACGGTGATCCCCCGGGCCGAGATCCAGAGGGCGAGCCTCTGCCGTTACGAGGACACGCTCGTGTACATGCTCACCGCCTTGCGTCGGGACGGTCACTTCGTGCACGTCATCGTCGATGCGCGCACCGGCACCGTCGCGGGACAGTATTGAGCGGGCGCCGGGACCGTTTCGGAGGGGAGTGAGCCGTGCGTCTGCTGGTCGTGGAAGATGACAAGGACATCAACCGGCAAGTCGTGGCCGCGCTTGAGGAGGCCGGCTACGTCGCCGACAAGGCCTATGACGGCGAGGAGGGCGGCTATCTCGGCGAGAGCGAGCCCTACGACGCCATCATCCTCGACATGGGCCTGCCCAAGGCCGACGGCGTCACGGTCCTGCAGAAGTGGCGCCGGGCCGGCGTCAAGACGCCGGTGATCATCCTCACCGCCCGCGACCGCTGGTCCGACAAGGTCGACGGCTTCGATGCCGGCGCCGACGACTACGTCACCAAGCCCTTCCACATGGAGGAGCTGATGGCCCGGGTCCGCGCGCTCCTGCGCCGGGCCGCCGGCCACGCCACCAGCCAGATCGCCTGCGGTCCCGTCACGCTCGATACGCGCTCCGGCAAGGTCTTCGTCGACGGCGCCCAGGTGAAGCTGACGAGCCACGAGTACCGGCTGCTCTCCTACCTGATGCACCATACCGGCCGGGTCGTGTCCCGGGCCGAACTCACCGAGCACCTCTACGACCAGGATTTCGACCGGGACTCGAACACGATCGAGGTGTTCGTCGGCCGCCTGCGCAAGAAACTCGCCGTGGACCTGATCCAGACCGTGCGCGGCCTCGGCTACCTCGTGGACCCGAACCAGCCGCCGGCGCGGATGTGAGCGTGCCCGCCCGATCCGGCACGCTGCCCGCCGTGTTCATGCGCGGCGGCACCAGCAAGGCGCTGATGCTGCACCGCCGGGACGTGCCGGGGGACCTCGCCGCCTGGGAGCGGGTCTTCCTCTCCGCCATGGACAGCCCGGACCCGTTCGGGCGGCAGCTCAACGGCATGGGCGGGGGCGTGTCGTCGGTCTCGAAGATCTGCGTGGTGGAGCGCTCCGCGCGGCCGGATGCCGATCTCGAGTACACCTTCGTGCAGGTGGTGGTCCGCGACGGCCGCATCGACCTGTCGGGCAATTGCGGCAACATGCTCGCGGCGGTCGGCCCGTTCGCGGTCGACGAGGGGCTCATCGCCGTCCCGGACGGCCCGGTGTCCCTGCGGATCTTCAACACCAACACGCGCAAGCTGATCGCGGCCAGCTTCGCCGCGGAGGGCGGCCGCAGCGTCTATCGCGGCGACCTCGCGATCCCCGGCGTCGCCGGCACGGGCGCGCCGATCCAGCTCGACTTCCTGGATCCCGGCGGCGCCACGACCGGCCGGCTCCTGCCCACCGGCGCCGTCCGCCAGACCCTCGACGTGCCGGGCCTCGGCCCGATCGAGGCCTCGCTGGTCGACGCCGCCAATGCCTGCGTATTCGTCCGCGCCGCCGATCTCGGGCTCGCCGGCACGGAACTGCCCGCCGCCCTGGAGTCGGTGCCCGGCCTCCTCGACCGCCTGGCGCAGATCCGCCGGGCCGGGTCCGTGGCGATGGGCATCGCGCCCGACCTCGCGGCGGCGGCGGGCATCGTCCACGTGCCCTTCGTCGGCCTCGTCGGGCCGCCGAGGGATGCCGGCAGCCTCTCCGGCGCCACGGTCCGCGCCGCCGACATCGACCTGACCGCCCGGGTGATCTCCAACGGCGTGCCGCACCAAGCGCTGCCCCTCACCGCCACCCTGTGCCTCGCGGTCGCCGCCCGGCTCGACGGCAGCCTCGTCCACGAGGCCGCGCGCGCCACCGGCGCGGCCCTGCGGGTCGGCATGCCGTCGGGAATCCTCACCGCCGACGCCGCCGTGATGCGCGAGGGCGACGGCTGGCGGGCCGCGCGCGGCGCGTTCTTCCGCACGGCGCGCCCGCTGATGCGGGGCGCGGTGTTCTACGATGCGCCGCCGCCCGGCTGAGCGACCGACGCGACCATGATCGACCTCATCGGCCTCTTCTCCCTACGCCGCCGCTCCATCGCGGTGCGGCTCGCCGTGTCGGCCTTCCTGTCGAGTTCCGCGATCCTGCTGATCGCGGCCTGGATCCTCACGACCCTCTACCGCGAGAACACCGAGCGCTCCTTCGACAGCCGGCTGCTGGTCTTCGCCAACAACCTCGCCACCGATCTCGTCTCGCCGAACGATCCCGAGAGCCGGACCTTCTCGCTGGGTGACCCCCGCTTCGACCTGCCCCTGTCGGGCTGGTACTGGCAGGTCGGCAAGCCCGACGCGAAGCCGCGGGACGTGCGCACCTCCCGCTCGCTGGTCGGCGTGCCGCTTCCGCCCGCCACGGATCCGGAGGGCAAGGCCGGCGTCGGTCAGATCCGGCAGGGCTACGGCAAGGGGCAGGACGGGCGCCTGCTGCGGATCATGGAGCGCGACGTCGATCTCGGCGAGGAGGGCCGCTACACGGTCCGCGTCGCCGGCCCGGCCGACGAGATCGTCAACGACGTCGACCGGTTCCGCAACTCGCTGACCATCACCTTCGGACTGCTCGGCCTCTCGCTGGCGATCACCACCCTGCTGCAGATCCGGTTCGGCCTCGCGCCGCTCAAGAAGATGCGGGCCGCGCTCGGCGCCGTCCGCCGGGGCGAGGCCGACCGCATCACCGGCACCTATCCCCGCGACATCGCCCCGCTCACCGGCGAGGTGAACCTGCTGATCGAGACCAATCGCGAGATCCTGGAGCGCGCCCGCACGCAGGTCGGCAACCTCGCCCACGCCTTGAAGACGCCGCTCTCGATCATCGTCAACGAGGTCGGCGCCTCGGACGCGCCGGAGGAACTGGCGCAGAAGATCTGCGAGCAGGCCGCCGTGATGCGCGATCAGGTGAACTACCACCTCGACCGGGCGCGCGCCGCGGCGCTCGCCGGCACCCTGGGGACATCGACGGAGGTCGAGCCGGCGCTGGCCGGCCTCGTGCGGACGTTCGGAAAAATCTACCGGGACAAAGACATCGCCTACGATGTCCACGTCCCACCGGGTCTGCGCTTCCGCGGCGAGCGCCAGGATTTCGAGGAGATGGTCGGCAACCTCGTCGACAACGCCTCGAAATGGGCGCACGGCAGGGTGGCGATCCGGGCCGAGGCGGTGGCCGAGCACGATTATCCCCACCTCGTCGTCGCCATCGAGGACGATGGTCCCGGTCTGCCTCCGGAGGCCCGCCAGGCGGTGCTCGGCCGCGGGCGCCGGCTCGACGAATCGAAGCCCGGCTCGGGTCTGGGCCTCTCGATCGTGGCCGATCTCGCCGCCCTGTACCGGGGCCGCTTCACCCTCGAGCAGGCGACGCTCGGCGGCCTGCGGGCGGTGCTGGAAGTGCCGGGCGACGCGCCCGTGGGGACGGCGACGCACTGAGGCCGCTCGCCCCGCCGGCCGACCCCCGGTGCGGGACGCGGCCACATGGCCCGGGCCTGCCCCTTGTCTTCGCGGGAGACTTGCGTGACACCGTGCCGCCGTCGGGAGACGTCGTGGCCTCACGCTGCCGGCTCCACATGGCGTGGGGAGGGGCGGGCCGGTCCGGCTCGTTGGCGATAAGGTTCATGACGGCGATCTGGTTCATCCTGGCGGCCATGACCGCGGCGGCCGTCCTCGGCCTGCTCTGGCCGATGTCGCGGCGCGCCGCCGTGCCGACCGGCGAGGCCGGCGGGACCGGGCTCGCCACCGAGACCGCCTTCTACGAGGATCAGATCGCCGAGATCGACCGCGACCTGGGCCGCGGCCTGATCGCCCGGGACGAAGCCGAGACCGCCAAGGCGGAGGCCGCCCGCCGGCTGCTCCGCGCGAGCCGCGAGGCGCAGCGCGAGGCCGAGGACGACGGCCTCGCGGAGGCCGCGCGCCCGGCCGAGCCGCGCCTCCGCCGGCGCCGGGCCGCCTCGGCCTTCGCACTCTCGACCATCCCCCTCGTGGCGCTGATCGCCTACGGCCTCTACGGCTCGCCCGAGCTGCCCGCGCAGACCGAGGCCGACCGGCAGGCCGCCCGTGGCGGTGCCGACGAGCTGATGAAGGCGGTCGGGCAGATCGAGGCGCGGCTCGCCCGCGACCCCAACGATGCCCGCGGCTGGGCGGTCCTCGCCCCGGTCTACATGCGCACCGGCCGCTTCGACGATGCCGCCCGCGCCTACGCCAACATCGCGCGCCTGAAGGGCGAGAGCGCCGACACCCTCGCCGATCAGGGGGAGGCCCTGACGGCGGCGGCCGACGGCACCGTCTCGCCCGAGGCCAAGGCGCTGTTCGAGAAGGCGCAGGCCAAGGAGCCCAACGCGCCGAAGCCCCGCTTCTACCTCGCGCGGGCGGCCGAGCAGGCCGGCGACACCGGCGAGGCGATCCGCCAGCTCACCGAACTCGAGGCCGCGAGCCCGCCGAACGCCCCGTGGCTCGGCGTGGTCCGGCAGACGGTGGCGCGCCTCAAGGGCGAGCCGCCGCCGCCCACGACGCCCCAGGCGGGGCCGAAAATGCCCGCGGAACAGCAGGCCGCGATCCGCGGCATGGTCGACGGGCTCGACGCCCGGCTCAAGGCCGGTGGCGGGACTCCCGACGAGTGGCTGCGGCTCGTCCGTTCCCGCGCGGTGCTCGGCGAGCGCGATCAGGCGACGGCCGCCCTTGCCCGCGCCCGCGCCGCCCTCGCGGGCGACCCGCAGGGGCTCGCCCAGGTGGAGCAGGGCGCCCGCGCCGTGGGCCTCGGCGTCGAAGGCGAGGCGTCCGCACCGGCCGAATCAGGTCAGGCGGGGCCGACCGCCCAAGCCGAGAAGGAGTCGGCGATGGCGGCCGTGCGCGCCATGCCGCAGGCGGAGCAGCAGGCGGCGATTCGCGGCATGGTCGAGGGGCTCGACCGGCGCCTCGGCGCCCGCGGCGGGACGCCGGACGAGTGGATGCGCCTCGTGCGCTCCTACAGCGCGCTGGGCGAGCGCGATCTGGCTGTGAAGGCCCTCGATCGCGCACGGATGGCGCTGGCCGCCAACGCCGAGGCGGTGGCGCGGCTCGACGGCCTCGCCCGGGAGCTGGACCTCCCCGCCAAGCCGACCCCCTGACCAGCCCAATTCCTGACGCCACGAAATCGCGAGGCCGCCGCCGCGGCGCGGCCCGTACGACAATCGGTCCCGACGGCTGCCCTTGACCCGCGGGCGCCCGGAGCCGACACCCTCAAGACTAGAATGAGAACGGTTTCGGTCGTGGCGGGTCTCCGCGCGCCGGACCGCGGGGTGGAAGTATCGTGACGCGTAAGAAACGCCGCCTGATCCTGATCGCCGCCTGCGGAAGCGTACTGGCCCTCGCCGTGGGGCTGATGCTCTACGCCATGAGCGGCTCGATCGTGTTCTTCCGCTCGCCCACCGACATCGCCAAGCAGGCCATCGCCCCAGGCACGCGCCTGCGGCTCGGCGGCCTGGTGAAGGACGGCTCGCTCAAGCGCGGCCCCGACCAGACGGTCGATTTCGCCGTCACCGACACGAACGAGACCGTCGCGGTCCACTACAAGGGGCTGCTTCCGGACCTGTTCCGGGAAGGGCAGGGCGTGGTCGCCGAGGGCGTGCTGGAGCCGGGCGGGCAGTTCCGCGCCGACACGGTGCTGGCCAAGCACGACGAATCGTACATGCCCCGCGAGGTCGCCGATGCCCTGAAGGCGCAGGGGCGCTGGCAGGAGGGCGGTCCGAACAAGGGCGCACCCGCGCAAAAGCCCGCCACCGCGGCGGCCGACCAGACCCTCGGCCAGCGCAGCGAGCGGTAAGGGAATCCGCATGATCGTCGAGACCGGTCACTTCGCGCTCGCACTCGCGCTCGCGATCTCCCTCGTCCAGGTGGTGATGCCGATCTGGGCCGCGCGCTCGGGCGACCCGGCGCTCCGCCAGACCGCCTCGCAGGCGGCGCTCGGCGCCTTCGCCTGCGTGCTGTTCGCGTTCGCGGCGCTGACCTGGGCGCATGTCACGTCCGATTTCTCGGTCCAGAACGTCGTCGAGAACTCGCACACGCAGAAGCCACTGATCTACAAGATCTCCGGCGTCTGGGGGAACCACGAGGGCTCGATGCTCCTCTGGGTCCTGATCCTCACCTTGTTCGGCGCCTGTGTCGCGGCGGCGAAGAACTCCGTGCCGCCGCGGCTGCGCGCCAGCACGCTGGGTGTGCAGGGGCTGATCACCTTCGTGTTCGTGCTGTTCATCATCACGACCTCGAACCCGTTCAGCCGCGTGATCCCGGCGCCGCTGGAGGGCAACGACCTCAACCCGCTGCTGCAGGATCCCGGGCTGGCGATCCACCCGCCTCTCCTCTACCTCGGCTATGTCGGCTTCTCGATCAGCTTCGCCTTCGCGGTCGCCGCGCTGATCGACGGCCGGATCGACGCCGTCTGGGCGCGGGCGGTGCGGCCCTGGACGCTCACTGCGTGGTGCTTCCTGACGCTCGGAATCGCGATGGGCTCCTACTGGGCCTATTACGAACTCGGCTGGGGTGGCTGGTGGTTCTGGGATCCGGTCGAGAACGCCTCCCTGATGCCGTGGATCGCCGGGACGGCGCTTCTGCACTCCACCGTGGTCATGGAGAAGCGCGACGCCCTCAAGGTCTGGACGGTCCTGCTCGCGATCCTGACCTTCTCGCTGTCGCTGATCGGCACCTTCCTGGTCCGCTCGGGCGTGATCACCTCCGTGCATTCCTTCGCCACCGACCCGACCCGCGGCGTGTTCATCCTGGGGATCCTGATCCTGTTCATCGGCGGCTCGCTGACGCTGTTCGCGTGGCGGGCGCCGCTGCTGCGGCAGGGGGGTCTGTTCGCCCCGATCTCCCGCGAGGGCTCCCTGGTCCTCAACAATCTCTTCCTCGTCGCCGGCTGCGCCACCGTGCTGGTCGGCACCCTCTACCCGCTGCTCCTGGAGATGCTGACGGGCGAGAAGATCACGGTCGGTCCGCCCTTCTTCAACTCGACCTTCGTGCCGCTGGCGATCCCGCTGCTGCTGATCGTGCCTCTCGGCCAGGCGCTGGCCTGGAAGCGCGGCGACGTGCTCGCCGCCGCCCAGCGCCTCTTCGCCGCGCTGGCGGTCGCCCTGGTCATCGGCTTCGCCGTGCTGGCGCTGACCTGGGGCGGCCCGGTCATGGCGCCGGTGGGGATCGGCCTCGGCGCCTACCTGCTGATCGGCTCCGCCCTCGAGATCGTCACCCGCGCCCGGGGCTACGGGGCGAGCCGGGCGCGCTCGCTCGGTCAGATCGGGCGGCGCGCCGTCGGCCTGCCGCGCTCGGCCTGGGGGACCGCCTTCGCCCATGCCGGTGTCGGCGTCGTGGTGCTGGGCATCGCCGCCCAGGGCTGGGCCACCGAGGGGCTTGCGACCCTCAAGCCCGGACAGACCCTGGCGACGGGACCCTACGTGGCGACCCTGGACCGCGTCGGCCCCCGCCAGGGGCCGAACTACGAGGAGGCCGCGGCCTCCCTGACGATCCGGACCCGCTCCGGCGACGAGGTCGGCCATGTGGAGACCGGCAAGCGCTTCTATCCGAGCCGCAAGATGGCGGTGACGGAGTCGGGTCTGTTGACCATCGGCTTCAGCCAGGTCTATGCCAGCCTCGGCGAGATGGGCCAGGACGGCGGCGTCGGCCTGCGCCTCTACTACAAGCCCCTGGTGCTCCTGATCTGGCTCGGGGCCGTGGTGATGGCGCTGGGCGGCGGCCTCTCGCTCACCGATCGCCGGATGCGCGTCGGCGCCCCCGCCAAGGCGAAGGCGCGGCCGCTGCCCAACGCGGTGCCGGCGGAATGATGGCGGCGATGATAGCCCCCGCAAAGGTGGGCGTGCGGGCGCGCGCCGGCCGGTTCGGCTTCGCGCTCGCCGCTGCTCTCGTCCTTGTCGCCCCGGCCCACGCCGTCCAGCCCGACGAAGTCCTGAAGAACCCGGCCCTGGAGCATCGCGCACGGGAGATCTCGGCGGAGCTGCGCTGCCTCGTCTGCCAGAACCAGTCGATCGACGATTCCGACGCGCCGCTCGCCAAGGATCTGCGCCTGATCGTGCGCGAGCGCCTGGAGAAGGGCGACAGCGACACGGCGGTGCTCGACTACGTCGTGGCCCGTTACGGCGAGTTCGTGCTGCTGCGCCCAGTCTTCGCCCTGCACACCCTGCTCCTATGGCTGACCCCTGTGCTCGCGGTCCTGCTCGGCGGATTCGGCATCTGGCGCCTCGCGCGCCGCAGGCCGGCGGCCCCCGTCCGAAACCTGTCAGCCGCCGAGGAGGCGGAGGTCGCGGCGCTCCTGCGGCGGGAGTAGAATCCGGCGGAATCGTGATTCGCCGGCGTCACGCGGCACGAGTCTTGGATCAGGTCTTGGATCAGGCGCCGCAGACCGCAGGACGGGTCACGCGCCGGGGGGCAGGACGATGACGGCTGCAACGCTTACCATCTCGAGCCGCAACTACTCTTCATGGTCCCTACGGGGGTGGCTGATCTGCCGGATGGCGGGTCTCGACTTCGAGACCGAGGTCCTGTCCGGTGCGGATGCCGGAAGCCGGGCGGAGTTGCTGCATCTGTCGCCCTCCTTCCTCGTGCCGCGCCTGCGCCACGGCGACGTGGTCGTCTGGGACACCCTCGCCATCGCCGAATACCTCGCGGAGACGTTCCCGCAGGCTGGCTTCCTGCCCGGCAACGTGGCGGAGCGTGCCCATTGCCGGTCCATCTCCGGCGAGATGCATTCCGGTTTCGTCAACCTGCGCTCGGCCCTGCCGATGAACCTGCGGGCCTTCCACCCCGACTTCCGGGTGTTCAACGGCGCGAAGGCCGATATCGAGCGCATCGTCACGATCTTTGACGATTGCCTGGACCGGTACGAGGGGCCGTTCCTGTTCGGTGACCGCCCCTGCCTGGCTGACGCCATGTACGCCCCGGTCTGCACGCGCTTCCGCACCTACGACGTCGCGCTGCCGCCCCGGGCCGCCGCCTACCGCGACACGATCCTGCGCTGGCCCCTGATGGTCGAGTGGGCCGAGGCCGCCGCCGACGAGCCGGATGAGATCGAAGAGCTCGAGATGGAGTTCTGACCCTCAGCTTCCGTCGTTGCTTCGCTGCGCGCGCAATGACGGCCGGCTATTCTGCAAGCGGATATGCCCGACGTCGGATGCATGCAATTTATTGCAGAGCACAAATCCATGTTGCGATGCACGCAGGAGATTCTGACTGAGGGTGTGATTTGAAAAACTACGTTGTTTCAACGGGTTAACAGAACGTGCTCATTGCCCCCACCGGCGCGTTACAGCTCGACAAACGTCCTTTGTCGCCTGACCGGACAGTTCGATTGAAGCCATTCGGCATTTCTGTTCCTCTTCGCCTTAGAACAGGAACAGACTGGGCTGAGAACCATGGCGCGTCACGAGCCCTGGAGCGCGGAACGCGCCACCGGGATCATCGCCGAGCATACGCATCTCGAAGGGGCCACGCTGCCGATCCTGCACGCACTGCAGGAAACATTCGGCTACGTGGATTCTGGCGCCGTGCCGCTGATCGCGGACGCCCTGAACCTGTCGCGCGCCGAGGTGCACGGCTGCATCACCTTCTACCATGATTTCCGCGCCCATCCCGCCGGCCGGCACGAAGTGAAGCTGTGCCGCGCCGAGGCCTGCCAGGCCATGGGCTCCGACAACCTGCACCGCGAGATCCTCGGCCGCCTCGGCTGCGGCTGGCACGAGACCACCGCCGACGGCAGCGCCACGGTCGAGCCGGTCTACTGCCTCGGCCTGTGCGCCAACGGCCCCGCCGCGCTGGTGGACGGTGAGCCGGTCGCGCACCTGACCGCCGACGCCCTCGAAGCTGCCCTGACGGAGGTGCGCCAGTGAGCGTCACGCTCTACGTTCCGCGCGACGCCGTCGCCCTCGGACTCGGTGCCAACAAGGTCGCCCGCGCCCTCTTCGCCGGCGCCGAGCGCCGCGGTCTGGACGTCACCATCGTCCGCACCGGCTCCCGCGGCCTGTTCTGGCTGGAGCCGATGGTCGAGGTCGGCACGCCTGAGGGGCGCGTCGCCTACGGGCCGGTGACGGTCAAGGATGTCGATGCCCTGCTGGACGGGGGCCTTGCCACCGGCGGCGACCATCCCCTGTGTCTCGGGGACCCCGAGAAGATCCCCTACCTCGCCCGGCAGCAGCGCCTGACCTTCCACCGCTGCGGCGTGATCGACCCGGTCTCCGTCGACGATTACCGGGCGCATGGCGGCTATCGCGGCCTTGAGGCCGCGCTCAAGCTCGATGCCGAGGGTATCGTGGCGGCGGTGCGCGATTCCGGCCTGCGCGGCCGGGGCGGTGCCGGCTTCCCGGCCGGCATCAAGTGGAACACCGTGATGCTCGCCAAGGCGGACCAGAAATACGTGGTCTGCAACGCCGACGAGGGCGATTCCGGCACCTTCGCCGACCGGATGATGATGGAGGGCGACCCCTTCAACCTCATCGAGGGCATGACCATCGCGGCCATGGCGACCGGCGCCACCCGCGGCTACATCTACCTGCGCTCCGAGTACCCGCAGGCCTTCGCGACCCTCAAGGAGGCGATCGCCAACGGCGTGGCGGCCGGCGTGCTGGGCGACAACATCCTGGGCTCGGGCAGGACCTTCCACCTGGAAGTTCGGCTGGGCGCCGGCGCCTATATCTGCGGCGAGGAGACCTCGCTGCTGGAGAGCCTGGAGGGCAAGCGCGGCATCGTGCGGGCCAAGCCGCCGATCCCGGCGCTCAAGGGCTTCCTCGGCAAGCCGACGCTGGTCAACAACGTAATGACCTTCACGGCGGTGCCGTGGATCCTGGAGAACGGCGCCAGGGCCTACGCCGATTACGGCATGGGCCGCTCGCTCGGCACCCTGCCGATCCAGCTCGCCGGCAACGTCAAGCACGGCGGCCTGATCGAGATGGCCTTCGGCATCACCCTGCGGCAGGTCATCGAGGATTTCGGCGGCGGCACCCGCTCGGGGCGGCCGGTCCGGGCCGTGCAGGTCGGAGGCCCGCTCGGGGCCTACTTCCCCGACCATCTCCTCGACACGCCCCTCGATTACGAGGCGATGGCGGCCAAGAAGGGCCTCGTCGGCCACGGCGGCATCGTGGTGTTCGACGACACCGTCGACATGGCCGCCCAGGCCCGCTTCGCCTTCGACTTCTGCGCCACCGAGTCGTGCGGCAAGTGCACCCCCTGCCGCATCGGAGCGACCCGCGGCGTCGAGACCATGGACAAGGTGATCGCCGGCATCCGGCCGGACGCGAACCTGAAGCTGGTCGAGGACCTCTGCGAGGTCATGACCGACGGGTCGCTCTGCGCCATGGGCGGGCTCACGCCGATGCCCGTGATGAGCGCGATCACCCACTTCCCCGAAGATTTCAGGCGCGCCGGCGATCTGCCGGCCGCGGCCGAGTGAGGAAACGTCGATGGGCCTGATCAAGGAGATCGACTACGGCACGCCGATCCGCGTCAGCGAGCAGACGGTGACGCTGACGATCGACGGCATGTCGGTGACGGTGCCGGCCGGCACCTCGGTTATGGCGGCGGCGATGCAGGCCGGGACGCAGATCCCGAAGCTCTGCGCGACCGACTCGCTGGAGCCGTTCGGCTCCTGCCGCCTCTGCCTCGTGGAGATCGAGGGCCGGCGCGGCACCCCGGCCTCGTGCACGACCCCGGCCGAGAACGGCATGGTGGTCCACACGCAGAACGAGAAGCTCGCCAAGCTCCGCAAGGGCGTGATGGAGCTCTACATCTCCGATCACCCCCTCGACTGTCTGACCTGCGCGGCCAACGGCGACTGCGAGCTGCAGACGCAGGCCGGCGTGGTCGGCCTGCGCGACGTCCGATACGGCTATGAGGGCGACAACCACGTCCGTCCGAGTTCGGAAAAGTACCTGCCGAAGGACGAGTCGAACCCGTACTTCACCTACGATCCGTCGAAGTGCATCGTCTGCAACCGCTGCGTCCGCGCCTGCGAGGAGGTGCAGGGCACCTTCGCGCTGACCATCGCGGGCCGCGGCTTCGACAGCCGCGTTGCGGCCGGCCCGACCAACTTCTTCGAGTCCGAGTGCGTCTCCTGCGGCGCCTGCGTGCAGGCCTGCCCGACCGCGACCCTCCAGGAGAAGTCGATCCACGAGTACGGCCAGCCCGAGCACGCGGAGGTCACGACCTGCGCGTATTGCGGCGTCGGCTGCTCGTTCAAGGCCGAGATGCAGGGCGAGCGCGTCGTCCGCATGGTTCCGTACAAGGGCGGCAAGGCCAATGAGGGCCATTCCTGCGTGAAGGGCCGCTTCGCCTACGGCTACGCCACCCACAAGGACCGCATCACCAAGCCGATGATCCGCGAGAAGATCACGGATCCGTGGCGCGAGGTGTCCTGGGAAGAGGCGATCGACCGGGCGGCCTCCGAGTTCAAGCGGATCCAGGCGAAGTACGGCAAGGATTCGGTCGGCGGCATCACCTCCTCGCGCTGCACCAACGAGGAGGCCTACCTCGTCCAGAAGCTCGTGCGCGCCGCCTTCGGCAACAACAACGTCGATACCTGCGCCCGAGTCTGCCATTCGCCGACCGGCTACGGCCTGATGTCGACGCTGGGCACCTCGGCCGGCACCCAGGATTTCAAGTCGGTCGAGAATTCCGACGTGATCCTGGTCATCGGCGCGAACCCGACCGACGGCCACCCGGTCTTCGGCTCGCGGATGAAGAAGCGGCTGCGCCAGGGTGCCAAGCTCATCGTCGCCGATCCCCGCAAGATCGACCTCGTGAAGTCGCCCCACATCAAGGCCGACTACCACCTGCCGCTGAAGCCCGGCTCCAACGTCGCGTTCATCAACTCGCTGGCGCACGTGATCGTCACCGAGGGGCTGATCGACGAGGCCTATGTCCGCGAGCGCTGCGATCTGGCCGAGTTCGAGTCCTGGGCGCGGTTCATCGCCGACGAGCGCCACTCCCCGGAGAACCAGCAGCAATTCACCGGGCTCGACCCGGCGGACGTCCGCGGGGCGGCCCGGCTCTACGCCAAGGGCGGCGCGGCCGGCATCTACTACGGGCTGGGCGTCACCGAGCACAGCCAGGGCTCGACCATGGTGATGGGCATGGCCAACATCGCCATGGCCACCGGCAACATCGGCAAGCTCGGCGCCGGCGTGAACCCGCTGCGCGGCCAGAACAACGTGCAGGGCTCCTGCGACATGGGCTCGTTCCCGCACGAGCTCACCGGCTACCGCCACGTCTCGGACGACGCCACCCGCGAGAGCTTCGAGGCTCTCTGGGGCGCCAAGCTCGACAACGCGCCGGGCCTGCGCATCACCAACATGCTCGACGAGGCCGTCGAGGGCAGCTTCAAGGGCCTGTACATCCAGGGTGAGGATATCGCGCAGTCCGATCCCGACACGCACCACGTGACGAGCGGCCTGATGGCGATGGAGTGCATCGTCATCCAGGACCTGTTCCTGAACGAGACCGCCAAATACGCCCACGTCTTCCTGCCGGGCGCCTCGTTCCTCGAGAAGGACGGGACCTTCACCAATGCCGAGCGCCGCATCTCGCGCGTGCGCAAGGTCATGGCTCCGATGGGCGGATACGGCGACTGGGAGGGCACGGTGCTGCTCTCCAACGCGCTCGGCTACAAGATGGAGTACAACCACCCGTCCGAGATCATGGACGAGATCGCCTCGCTCACCCCGAGCTTCACGGGCGTGTCCTACGCCAAGCTCGACGAGCTCGGCTCGGTGCAGTGGCCCTGCAACGAGAAGGCGCCGCTCGGCACGCCGATGATGCACGTGGACCGGTTCGTCCGCGGCAAGGGCCGGTTCATGATCACCGAGTTCGTGGCCACCGAGGAGCGGACGGGGGCGAAGTTCCCGCTGATCCTGACCACGGGCCGGATCCTGTCCCAGTACAATGTCGGCGCGCAGACGCGGCGTACCGAGAACTCGCGCTGGCACGAGGAGGACGTGCTGGAGATCCACCCGTTCGACGCGGAGCTGCGCGGCATCGTCGACGGCGACCTCGTCGCCCTGGAGAGCCGGTCCGGCGACATCGCCCTGAAGGCCAAGATCTCCGAGCGGATGCAGCCGGGCGTGGTCTACACCACCTTCCACCACGCCAAGACCGGCGCCAACGTCATCACGACGGACTACTCGGACTGGGCGACCAACTGCCCCGAGTACAAGGTGACGGCCGTGCAGGTCCGGCGGACCAACCGGCCCTCCGACTGGCAGGCGAGGTTCTACGAGGAGGACTTCTCCCTCACCCGGATCGCCCAGACCCTGGACGCGGCAGAGTAAGAGTAACCGATGAGTGCCGTGACGCAGGCGGACAAGCTGGTCCGCATGGCCAACCAGATCGCCACCTTCTTCCGGTCCTACCCGGAGGAGGAGGCGGTGGCGGGCATCCAGAAGCACATCAAGGCGTTCTGGACGCCGAAGATGATCGCGCATCTGGAGGCCGCACTGCCGGAGCAGGGTGAGCGGGTCGACAGCTACGTGCGGCAGGCGCTCCACGGCGGTGAGCCGCAGGCCGAGAGCCCGGTGCGTCCGGCGACCCGGGACCCGCAGCTCGCGGGTGCGGGCGCCAGCGACGCGGGCTGAGCCGCCCGAGGCCGGGCGGGACCTCCAGCCCGCGCCCCGCCTGGCTGGCACGCAATCACGCGAATCAGCCCCTGTCCCGACTGGGAGCAGGGGTGTTTCGCGTCTGATACCGTTTCTGGGTCATCGATCGGTTCCGCCGTCTTTGCGAGCGGAGCGAAGCAATCCAGCAGCGCCACGCTCTGTACGATCGCGCGACCCTGGGTCACTTCGCTGCGCTCGCGATGACGGAGCGAGACGTGTCAACCGAAGCGGTCAACCGGAAACCGTCTGAGCCTATGCAAAAAGGCGTTGCGACGGCGGCACTGCTCGCCGATCGGGTGCCCGGCCGTCCCACCCCGATTGGCCCGGCGACATCCGCCGCCGAGCCCCGGGACGTCAGGTCTTCAGGGCGACGGTGAAGTCGGCCTCGGTCTTCTTGCGGATCTCGTCCTCGGTGACGCCGTCGGCGAGCTCGATGAGCTTCATGCCGCCGTCGCCCTTCTTGTCGATCTCGAACACGCCGAGATCGGTGATCACCAGGTCGACCACCTGCGTGCCGGTGAGCGGCAGGTCGCAGGCCTTGAGCAGCTTCGGGCTCTCGGTGCCGTCCTTGTTCTTGGCGACGTGCTCCATCACCACGACCACGCGCTTCACGCCGGCGACGAGGTCCATGGCGCCGCCCATCCCCTTCACCATCTTGCCGGGGATCATCCAGTTGGCGAGGTCGCCGTTGCCGGCCACCTGCATGGCGCCGAGGATCGACAGGTTGATGTGCCCGCCGCGGATCATCCCGAAGGAATCCGCCGAGGAGAAGTAGCTCGTCGTCGGCAGCGCGGTGATCGTCTGCTTGCCGGCGTTGATCAGGTCCGGATCCTCCTCGCCCTCGTAGGGGAAGGGACCCATGCCCAGCATGCCGTTCTCCGACTGGAGCTGCACCGACATGCCCTCGGGGATGTAGTTCGACACCAGCGTCGGGATGCCGATGCCGAGGTTCACGTAGAAGCCATCCTCCAGCTCCTTGGCGGCGCGCGCCGCCATCTGCTCGCGGGTCCAGGCCATCGTTCTCGCTCCCTTCCCGTTCGATCAGTGCGTGCCGCCGCCGGCCGCCGCGGCCGGGGTGCTGTCGCCGCGCTTGCGCGTGGTGCGCTGCTCGATGCGCTTGTCGCGCTGCCCGACGTCGATGATCCGCTTCACGAAGATGCCGGGCGTGTGGATCGTGTCCGGATCGATCGCGCCCGGCTTCACGAGGTGCTCGACCTGCGCCACCGTCATCTTGGCGGCGGTCGCCATCATCGGGTTGAAGTTGCGCGCGGTCATCCGGTAGCGGAGGTTGCCCTCGGTGTCGCCGGTGTGGGCGTGGACGAGGGCGAGGTCGGCGAACAGGCCGCGCTCCATGACGTACTGCTCGCCGTCGAACTCGCGGACTTCCTTGCCCTCGGCGACCTTGGTGCCGACGCCGGTCTTGGTGAAGAAGGCCGGGATTCCGGCGCCGCCGGCGCGGATCCGCTCGGCGAGCGTGCCCTGCGGGTTGAACTCGATCTCCAGCTCGCCGCCGAGATACTGGCGGGCGAATTCCTTGTTCTCGCCCACGTAGGACGAGATCATCTTGGCGACCTGCCGGGTGTCCAGGAGCTTGCCGAGGCCGACCCCGTCGATGCCGGCATTGTTCGACACGACGGTCAGGCCCTTGACGCCCGAGAGGCGGACCGCCTCGATCAGCTCGTCCGGGATGCCGCAGAGGCCGAAGCCGCCGCACATCACCATCATGTCGTCGTGCAGGAGGCCGGCCAGGGCGGCGGCGGCATCCGTGTAGACCTTCTTCATCGAACCGTCCTTTTCCCGCCGGACCCGACCGGCCGAAACCTTGGGAAGCGCGTGTCCTCGCGCTTGCTCTCCCCGATTCCGCGCGTGAAATCCAGTGGCGCCGCACACCCTGTGGCGCGGTCCCGGGCGATCCGTAACCGGCACTGCGCTGGGGAGCGCGGGGTGGCTCGGTACCGGCGCGGCAGACAAATCCGGCTGAGGGGTTTAAAAAGCACCCGCGACGTGCAGACCTGCCGGGCTGTGACAGCCCGAGGGGCCGGCCTCCGGCCATAGCCGCCGCCCCTCTCGGAGGATGAAGTCTCTGCGCCGCCCGATCTTCGTCCTCGCTCTCGGGAGCCTGATCGTCGCCGGTCTCGGTCTGCGCGACTGGCCGCTCGATGACGGCCGGGCGACGGCGTTCGCCCGCCGCGCCCTCGGCGCGTACGGGATCGACCTGACCCTGCGCGGGCCGGCGAGCCTGACCCTGCTGCCCTGGCCGCGCCTGACCCTCGGCCAGGTTCGCCTCGCCGCCGGATCCACCGGGCCGGTTCTCGCTGACGACGGGCGCCTGATCGTCGACCTTGACCCGCTGAGCCTGCTGGGTGGCCATGCCGCCGTGGGCGGCCTGCGCCTGGAGGGCGCGCGCCTGTCGGAGGATGCCGGCGGCTGGGATGCGCCGCTGGCCCGCCTCGCCGAGCAGGCCCGGTCCGGCGTGATGGCGCGGCCGCGCCGGATCGTCGTGCGCGGCGCGCGCCTCGCCGACGGCGGCGCAGCGCGGGACATCGACCTCGACGTCGCATGGCCGCTCTGGAGCGCGACCGCCGAGGCTCGCGCCAGCCTGATGTGGCGGGGCGTGCCGACCCGGATCACCCTCACGCACCTGCGCCCGGCCGAGATCGCCCTGCGCCGCACCAGTCCGTTCACCGCGGACGTCACGTGGCCCGGCGGCAGCCTCGCGGCGGACGGGACGATGGGGCTTTCGGCCGAGGGCGGCGCGTCGCCGGCCCTCTCCGGAGAGCTGCGCTTCGCGACCCGCTCGCTGCCGGAAAGCCTCGCTTGGCTCGGCCGGGAGGCGCCGCTGGCGCCCCTCGCCGGGGCCTTCACCATCGACGGCCGGTTCGAGACCGCGGAGCGGTCCGTCTCCTGGCCGCGCCTGCGCATCGGCATCGGCCAGAACGTTCTGGAGGGGGCCGGCGCCGTGACGCTCGGGTCGGGCCAGGCGCCGCGCCTTGCGGTGCAGGCGACCCTGGCGGCCGAGACCCTCGACCTCACGCCCCTCGCCGCAGATCTGGCGCGCCTGTTCGAGGCCACTCCCGTGCCGATCGCCCTGGCGCCGGTCACACAGGGCGACCTCGACCTCCGCCTCTCGGCAGTCGAGGGGCGCGCCGGAGCTGTCCGGGTGCAGGATCTGGCTGCGAGCGTGCTGGTGCGGGACGGCGCCCTGGAAGTCGCGGTGAACCGGGCGCGGATCCAGGACGGTACGGTCAAGGGACGCGCGATCCTGGCGAGCGGGACGGATCCGGCCGAGACCGAATTCCGCACCCAGGGCAGTCTCGACCACGTCGACCTCGGCGCCCTGCTGGGCGAGATCCGCGCGACGCGCTGGCTGGTCGGACTCGTACAGGGCCACTTCGCCCTGGAGGCCAAAGCCCGCGACTCGGTCGGCCTTCTTGCGCATCTCGGCGGCCGAGCGACCCTCGGCGCGGATAACGGCACCATCACAGGCCTGGATCTCGCCGATGTCGTTCATCGCAATGGTGTGGTGGCGTCCGGCGCCCTCGCGCGCCGTAACGGCCGGACCGCCTTCGATCGCGCCGTGGTGACGTTGCGCTTCGTCGATGGGGTGGGTGAGATCGCCGAGTCCGGGCTCCTGGGGCCGAGCGTCGGGGCTACGCTGCGCGGACAGGTGTCGCTGCCCGAGCGGCGGCTCGACGCCAGGGGCGAACTGGTCCTGCGTCCCCCGGCAGAGCCGTCCCGCGGCCTGCTGTTCGAGGTGTCCGGCCCGTGGAGCGCCCTGACCGCCCAGACGGCTGTCCATGGCGAAACGTCCGAGGCCGCCGGCCGCTACGGCGAGGCGATGCTGCCCGATCCCCTCAAGCTGCCCGCCACACTCGGCCTGCCCGGCACCGCTCGCGCGTACGCGCCGTGACGGCGGCGCGATGGCGTCGGCCACGGCCAAGCCTTAAGATCGGGCTCCGACCGTCTCTGTGATCCCCATGCGCCGCCTGCTCATCGAGGAACCTGTCACCCGCGCGGGGCCGCTGGCCCGGCGGCTCGCCGTGTTCTCCCTCATCGCCACCGGCATCGCCCTCGTCCTCGTCCGTGATCCACGTGCCGATACCGACGCGGCGCTCGTTGCGCTGGTGGCGGGTCTCGGCGTCGCGCTCCTGGCTATGGCGGCGGCGGTCTTCGCCTTCGTGCGGGTCTGGCGCGAGGGTGCCCGTGGGCTCGGTGCCGCCCTCGCCGGGCTGATCCTGGCGCTGGCGGTCCTGGGCTATCCGGCGTTCCTGGGCCTGCGCGGCCTGCGCCTGCCCGCGCTCTCCGACGTCACCACCGACATCGACAACCCGCCCGCGTTCTCGCGCTCGCGCGCCGCCTTCGCGGCCCGGGGCGGTCGCTATCCGGTGGATCCCGGCTCGGCCATCCGCGAGCGCCAGCGCGGGGCCTATCCCCAGATCGCACCGCTGACCCTCGACATCGGCGCCGACGAGGCCTTCGAACTCGCCCGGCAGGCGGCTTTGAAGCGGCACTGGCAGATCGTCGAGGCGATCCGGCTGGGCGGCCGCACCGGAAACGGCCGGATCGAGGCGGTGGCCCGCGGCCTGATCCTCAACCTGCCGGACGATGTCACCGTGCGCATCCGCCCCCGAGCGGACGGGGCGCGAATCGACGTACGCTCGGCCTCGCGGCTCGGCGGCCGCGATTTCGGCAGCAACGCCGACCGCATCCGGGCGTATCTCGACGACGTCGCCAATCTCGCCATCAGAGTGAAGTGAGGCGACGCGCCGCTCAGGCGGGCGCGTAGGTCCCGTCCAGCCGGGGTGGGCCGTCGCAGGTCGCGCGTCCGCCCTCCACCAGATCCTCCAGGTGGGCGAAGACCGACAGTGCGGCCGCGCCGCGCAGCCGCGGATCGAGCCCCTGGTAGATCGCCGCGACGATGTCGGCGATGCGTGCATCTCCGGCGGCCAACCGCGCGCGGATCGCCGCCTCCCGCTGGCGGCGATGGCCGGCCAGCCCGCGGAGAAAACGAGCCGGTTCGCGCACCGGTCCGCCATGGCCGGGCCAGTAGACCGCCTCGTCGCGCCGGCGCAGCTTGTCGAGGGAGGCCATGTAGGCACGCATCGTGCCGTCCGGTGGGGCTACGATCGTGGTGGACCACGCCATGACATGGTCGCCGGAGAACAGCGCCTGCGTCTCCGGCAGTGCGAAAGCGAGGTGGTTCATCGTGTGGCCGGGCGTCTCCACGGCCTCGAGGGTCCAGCCCGGACCGGCCACCGTGTCGCCCTCCACCATCACCCGGTCGGGGGCGTAGACCCGGTCGGCGCTGGCGTCGAGCATCGGGACCTCGGCCTCCGACAGGGCACGTGCGGCCCGGTGCGGGCCACACCCGATCACGGGCGCGCCGGTGCGGGCGGCGAGGAGCCGTGCCCCCGGCGAATGGTCGCGATGGGTATGGGTGACCACGATGGCCTCGATCCGCTCCCCGTCGAGATCCGCGAGCAACGCGTCGATATGGGCCGGATCGTCGGGGCCTGGATCGAGGATCGCCACCCGGCCGTGTCCGATCACGTACGTGCAGGTGCCGCTGGCCGTGAACGGGCCGCCGTTCGGCGCGACCCGGCGACGGATCAGGGGTGCGACGTCGTCGAGCCGCCCCGCCGACGGCATCGAAGGCTCCAAGGTGAGGCGGTTGTCGTCGGGGTCCGCCATCGCGCTTCCATGCGTCCGATGGGGGTGTCCTTGGCGGGTTCGCGCGCATCTGGCAATCGCCGGGCCGGCCGAAGCTCCGTATCGGCCCGCCTCACGACCGGCAAAACCCGGAGGGACCGCCCGATCGGCACGCCGCGCGTCACGGTATCCTGCTGGGTGTGCGACCGGCACCGGGCGGCGCGGGCATCAACCCCGCGCCAGGAGGCCCGAACGGGGCCTCCACACCCGCGCTCTCGGCGGGTGGGAGCGCGCCTTCACGGCACGCGACCGCCGTGATCCGCCGCCACCACTGCCGAGCCTGCCCAAAACGGGTCGGCGTCGGTCAGTTCGGGCGGCGGGGTTGCCGGGCGCGCACGCGGATCGGCACCGGAGCCGGTGCCGTGACGAGACCGAGCGCCGCCGCGCGCAGGGTTTCGCCGATCCGATCCACGGCATCGGCGAGGCGCACCGCCACCGCGGTGGCCTTCGATCGGACGGCACTCTTGACAGATTGCAGCATCGCAAATCCCGGATCGAGCCTGAAGACCTAAGTTCGAACGCTAGCGCCCCAGTCTCGTTCCGTCACCCCTTGTCGCGGACGGCGCGCGCGCGGCTCGTGCGCACAGGACTTTGCCAAGGCGGCGGAACCGGAGCGAAACCTTGGCGTTTTCGTGTTCAGAACGACGCGGCCAGCCCGCGTTGGTATTTTCGAAGGATACGAACAATGCTCGGTTGGGCTGTAACTTTTCTCGTCGTCGCTCTCGTGGCCGCGCTGCTGGGCTTCGGCGGTATCGCCGGAACGGCAATGGAAGCTGCCAAGCTGGTGTTCTTCGTCGCGATTGTCCTGTTCGCGATCTCGGCGGTCGTCGGTCTGATGCGTGGCCGCTCGCCCACGCTCTGAACGTCCGGCGGAATACCGGCCCACCCCGTGGGTCGGTATTCGGCCGAAGCCCGTAAGAAGCCGTCGCGCCTCGCGACGGCTATTTTCATGCTGCTTCGACGGCAGTCCCGCGATTTTACGAACCGTGGTTGGCAGAACTTGCGATCGAACGAGCGGGCCTGCGCTCAGGACTTGCGATCGCTGCTGTCGAGTTTCGCGATCAGTTCGGCGAAACGATCGGGAACGGGCTGCTGCGTGACCGTGTCGTACATCGCACGCAACTGCGCAGCGATGCGGGTACGGGTTTGATCGCTCAGGCCGTTGCGTGACCGGACGCGGTCGGGCTGGGCCAAGGCGCTCGAGGGTGCGTCGTCGGCGGTGCTGGTGCGGTTGTCGGATTGGCGATCAGACGCAGTAGCGGCATGCATGCCGCGCGCGCGGAACCCTGCCTCCTCGCCCTGATCCGTCATCAACACGCCCCTTGTTGCCGAAGTCGGCGTGGCCGCATTGTGCTGCGGCTCGACATACGCCATGGCTGCGGCGGCAACGCCTGCCCGCCGGGATCGGTTCCGCCGGGGGGTGGAACGGAGTGCGGGCCTCCGCGTTGGGCGGTAGGCTGGGCAGGATACAAGCCGGCCCCGGCAGGCCCTCGGTCCAGGATCGAGGCGTTCGTGGCCGGGCAACACGGCGAGGCACAGGGGATCGAATGTCGACATCGCAACTCGTGGTACAGCACCTGCCGTACCTGCGCCGCTACGCGCGCGCGCTCACGGGGAGCCAAGTGGCGGGTGACGCGTACGTCGCCGCCACCCTGGAGACCCTTGTCAACGAACCCGACACGCTCGGCCGGAGCACCAACATCAAGGCCGATCTGTTCCGGGTCTTCACGCGGATCTGGAACTCGCTCTCGGTGAACGGCCGCAGTGAGCAGGTTCAGCATGACCTCCCGGCGGAGGTGCGTCTGGGCCAGATCACGCCGCTGCCGCGGCAGGCCTTCCTGCTCTCCTGTCTTGAAGGCTTCTCCGAGGAGGACGCGGCGATCATTCTGGGTGTCGACGTGTCCGAGGTCCGCGACCTCGTGGACGAGGCGGGCCGTGAACTCGCCGCCGACATGGCGACCGAGATCCTCATCATCGAGGACGAGCCTCTGATCGCCATGGATCTCGAGGCGCTGGTCGAGGGGCTCGGCCACAACGTCATCGGCGTCGCCCGCACCCGCACGGAAGCGATCAAGATCGCCGGCGAGGGCAAGCGTCCCGGCCTGATCCTGGCGGACATCCAGCTCGCCGACGGCTCGTCCGGACTCGACGCCGTGAACGATCTGTTGAAGACCTTCGAGGTGCCGGTGATCTTCATCACCGCCTATCCGGAGCGCTTCCTCACCGGCGAGCGCCCCGAGCCGGCCTTCCTCATCGCCAAGCCCTTCCAGCCCGCAAACGTCTCGGCGGTGATCAGCCAGGCCCTGTTCTTCCAGCAGACGGCCCGGCGCCGGGAAGCCAAGTCGGCCTGAGGTTGCCCTAGGAGGGTTGGACGCGGCGGGGTCCGCCGCGTCCAACCTGAGCCTGATCACCAAAAACCCCGGCGCGAGCCGGGGTTTTTTGTTGTCGGCCGTCGCGCTGGCGGGGATGTCTCCCAGAGAGCCGCGCAAAAAAACGGGCCGGAGAACGCTCCAGCCCGTCGAGAAGGTTCCGGCCGATGCACAAGGGGAATGCGGGGAGGACCAGGTGGCCGGGTGCTGAGAGAACGGATGTCGGCYCCTGAGGTTCCGGCGGGCGCTCTTTTTCGGTGATCGTGATTTTTTTGCTACACGGTATGGCTGTGGACGGAAGGCGTGCGCCCGCGCACCAGCGGCCAATCTGCGATCGAATACTCAGTCTGCATAAGCGCGAAACAGTCTAGGAACCTGCGTTTGCAGGGCGCGTTGTATGTACATCCTGTCAAGCTCTCGCGACGAGGTCGGGGCAATGCTGCGGTCTGGTTTCATTCTGGGCGTGAGTGCTCCCGCCGCGCTTCTCACCATCCTCGTCCAGCCGGTCGTGCGCGAGACGGCGGATCGTTGGACACCGCCGGCTCCCACGGCGCAGATCATTCAGGCGCCGCTTCCGGGAATGCGCCCGGCGTCCCTCGTGATCAGCCCGACACGGGTCGCGGGCGTTCAGCGTACCGAGAGCCAGACCGCCCCGGTGGCCGGCGAGGCGCAAGGGTTGGACATCAAGCCGATCCTGCGACAGCCGCCGCGTCGCTTGGTGCGCGAAGGCTGCGAAACAGCGCTCAGTTCCCTGGTCGGCCCCGAGGCGCGCCGCATGACCCCCGGCCGCTGCATCTCCTGATCTCCTGTCCCTGGAGAAGATACGACAAAAGGCCCCGCCGATCCGGCGGGGCCTTTTGTCGTTCGGGACGAGCCCGACATGAAAACGGCGCCGGTCCTGGGGGACGCGGCGCCGCTACGCGACACAATTCAGCCTTCGCCTCACTCGGCGCGGCCGGTCCCCGTGGACTGGCCGCCCTTGCGACCGGCGGACGAGGCGAGTTCGCGGTCCTGGGAGAACGAGCGCTTCTCGGCCGGCACGCTGCGGCCACCCTTGCTGGCGATCTCGCGCTGCCGCTCCAGGTTCATCGAGGCAAAGCCCCGCTTCGAGGTCGAATTTCCGGACGCCATCAGTTCCTCCTCAGGCTTCGCTTCACCCCGCAACAACCTTCAGCAATAACCAAGGTTCCTGTCCCGAGACATGCTCAAGCTTCCGCCAGCTAAGCTTGGCAGCAACCTGGGCCTCGTCTGCGGCGTTGGTCGACATTGGACCGCGGTGAACGTCCGCAGCAGCATCCGGCGCACCCCCTTGAAGGCCCGCTGACTTGCCGCGGCCGGCCGGCGGGGCCGTCCAGAACGAGAGAAGGGCTTTGGCGCATGACGAACCGCAACATGGTCAAGGATGCCGCCGACGGCGCGCCGACGGTACGTCCGAACACGCCGCCGCTGCCGCCGATGCCGGCGCCGGAGGATGCCGCGACCCCGACCACGCGCGAGGACCCGATCGACTCGCCGCATCTGAATGCCAGCCTGAAGCGCGAGGCACCCGTCCCCGGCAGGGAGGGGCTCTCCACCAAGCGATGAGACGCGGCGTGGCTCAGGGAGCCGGCCTGCGCGCGAGGCGGGTCAGGGCGGCGATCAGGAGGGCGATCGCCAGGACGGTCACGAGCCCGGCCGCCGTCAGGATCCGCTGAATGAGCGGCGTGTAGATGCCGCGCGCGGCGTCGTAGCCGTAGCACAGCAGGGTGAGGCGGTCGGCCAGTCCACCGATCCGACCCTCGCCGGCCTCGGTCAGGGCGAGGCGGAGGTCGTGCCCGGTGAGTGCCAGCGGCGAGAGCACGCGGGCGACCCGGCCGTCGCCGCCGAGCAGGATAGCGGCCGCCGGGTGGGCGAAGCTGTCGGTGCCGGCATCGAAGACGGCGGTGTAGCCGAGGGCGCCCGTGAGACGTGCGAGGGCGCGGTCCGAGGCGATCAACGCCCGGGGGCCTGCCGACAGAGCCCGGTCACCGAGGGTGTCCGCAAGCATGCGACGCGCCGCCGCGGCGTCGTCGCGCGGGTCGATCCCGACGAGGACGAAGGCGTAGTCCTTCGCCGGGAGGCCGGTCGCCGCCAGCGCGTCCGCCGACATCGAGACCATCGGATCGCACACGTTTCCGCAGGTGTAATCCACCGGCAGCAGCAGGGCCGGCCGGCCGCCGAGCGCCTGCCCGAAGGTCGTGACCCCCCCCGTGCGCGCATCGGTGACGACGAGGTCCAGCGGGGCGCGGGCGCCGGGGGGCGGCGCGAGGGCGACGCGGGCGAGATCAGCCTGAACCAAGCGGGCGGCGGCGGGCTCCGAGCCCAGGACGAGACCCAGAGCCAGGAGGGCGCCGAGAGCGCATCCCCGGCCGGCGTCAGGCGCGGGGCTGGACAAGTGCCTGACGAACCGCATGGATATGTCGGCCCGTCCGGCCCCGCCGTCCTGGGCATGAGACCCGTCGCGGAGCCCCCGAATGACCCTCGACACCGAGGTTTCCTCCCTGAAGCAGGTCCCGCTGTTCCGCGAGGTGGAACCGGCGCGCCTGAAGCTGCTGGCCTTCACCAGCGAGCGGGTGCATTTCGAGCCCGGGCAGCGCTTCTTCGCCCGGGGTGATGTCGCGGATGCGGCCTACGTGATCCTGTCGGGCACCGCGGAAGTCAGCATCGATGGCACCGCCGGCCCGGTACGGCTGGCGCTGCTGGGACAGGATGCCCTCGTCGGCGAGATGGGCATCCTGGCGGAGCAGCCCCGGTCCGCCACCGTGACGGCGGAGTCCGCGGTGACCGCCCTGCGGATCGACCGCGGCGTGTTCCTGGAACTGCTGGCACAGTTTCCACAGATCAGCATCGCCCTGATGCGCGTCCTGGCGCTGCGGCTGGAGCAGACCAATCAGGCGCTGGCCGAGAGCCGGGGCTGATCACGTCGTCGCGTAGGTGATGAACTCCAGCAGCGAGCCGTCCGGATCCCTGAAATAGACGCTCAGGCCGGAACCCGCGGCACCGTGCCGCTCCACGGGGCCGAGTTCCACGGGGATGCCGGCGGCTTCGAGATGGGCGATCGCCGCCTCGATCGAGCCCGACCAGCGGAAGCAGAGGTCGCTGTTGCCGGGCTGGACCGGTTTCGCCGCCACCGGCTCTGCCACGACGCCCGGACCATGGCAGTTGAGCTGAACGCCGCCGAACCTGTAGGCGAAGCCCGAACCCCGCTCGATGATCTCGGCCCCGACCACGTCCCGATAGAAGGCGTTGGAACGCGCCCAGTCGCTGACGTGGATCACGCAATGATCGATGTGGATTGCCGGACTGAGCGGCACATCGGCCACGACGGTCGCATCCTCGGAAAGAGTTTCGGTCTCGGGCATCGTTCACCTCCGCGGAGGCCGCAATAGAGCCTCGCACCGATTCAGAATTAGGGCGCAACCGTGGCCGAGGGAGCGGGCCGCGCACGGACCGCTGCGGCGGAAAAGCTACATCGTCACCGGCGGGGAGACGGTAGGCAGGGTGGGACGACCGTATCCCGCACGACAGGACCTATGATCGCCTCGTTTCCCTCGGCCTGGAGCCGCCTGCACCGCATCGTTCTCTCGCGGATCCTGCTCGCCGTGATGGCCATCGCGCCCCTGGCCGCCTGTCAGACCCGTCCGGTCCAGCTCGCGCAGGACGACGATTCGGCCTGGTATGTCGGCACCAAGCCCGACAAGCCCTTCGACATTCCGCTCGTCGACACCCAGCGGCTCGATCCGAAATACCGGCGGCAGCAGGTCAGCTACGCCGGTCCCGAGCAGCCCGGCACCATCGTGGTCGACATCGACAAGCGCCAGCTCGTCCTGGTCCAGGCCGACGGGATGGCGATGCAGTACGGGGTCGGCGTCGGCAAGGCGGGCTTTTCATGGAAGGGCGAGGCCCGGGTCGGACGCAAGGGCGTCTGGCCCGACTGGAGCCCGACGACCACGATGGTCTCGCTCAATCCCGATCTGCCGCGGACCCGCAAGGGCGGCCTCGACAACCCCCTGGGGGCCCGCGCGCTCTATCTCTATCAGGGCAACCGCGACATCCTGTTCCGCATCCACGGCACCAACGAGCCCTGGAGCATCGGCGAGCAGCTGTCGTCGGGCTGCGTCCGGATGCTGAACGAGGATATTGCTGACCTCTTCGAGCGCGTGCCGGTCGGGACCCGCGTCCTCGTCAAGCGCAACGGCAAGTATCGGACCTGATCGGCCTCCACTTGTTGTTGAGACGGGTGGCATCGGCGCGGATGGACGATCCAGCCCTCGCCCCGGCCACGAAAAGGGTACCCACGTGAGGCTCTGCGCTTCGCGCAGGGCCACCGAGCGGACGATCAGAACGCCTCAGCCGGCGGGTGCCGCGGCCGCTTGCTTGCCATCGTCGGAAGCGGCCCCGGCGAGGCGGCCGAGCGCCGCGCGATCCAGGGCGGCCTCGCCCGTCCTTCCGTCAGGTGCCATCCCGTCGCTCGCCAGGATCGCCGCGGTGGTGAGGCCGGTGGCGGCTCGGCCGGCCGGTCGTTCCGGCCCGATGGCGACGTCGGCCCAGACGAGGAGCGCCGCGCACAGGGCCATGCCGGCCAGCAGGGTCTTGAGAAGGCTCATCGAGGCTTAACGACGACCCGTGAGCCGGTGTTCCGCTGCGCAGCTTGGCCCGCCATTCAAAACACATTCGCAACCACCGCGCGCGATGGTCGGGGCCGGGTGGTCCCGCCCGTCCGGCCGGCAAAACCGCCACATTGGCGGCGCACCGTGGCGCCCTCGACGGACCGCCTATCAGACGCCCCGCCCACGCTCGGACACCCCGTAATGATCAGATCGATGCTCGCCGTGCTTCTCCTCTGCGGCCCTGCCGCGGCGGCCGGGACGATCAGCGGGCCGGCGACCGTGATCGATGGCGACACGATCGAGGTGCAGGACACGCGCATCCACCTCTACGGCATCGACGCCCCCGAGTCGGCGCAGCGCTGCGAGACCGACAAGGGTCTGGAATATCGCTGCGGCCGCAAGGCCGCACGGGCGCTGCGCGCGCGGATCGGTGGTGGCCTCGTCACCTGCGAGCGTCAGGAGGGCGCCGTCGCCGGCCGCGTCTCCGGAACCTGCCACGTGAACGGCGAGGATCTCTCCGCCTGGATGGTCGGTGAGGGGTTGGCGCTGGCCAGCCGCCAAGCGACGCCGGCCTACACCCGCCAGGAAGGCCATGCCTGGGCGACCCGCCGCGGCATCTGGGCCGGCACCTTCGAGAAGCCGGCCGACTGGCGCCAGGACCGCAGCCGGGTCGAGGCCTCGGCCGGAACGAGCGCGGCCGATTGATCGCGGCAGCGGCGGCTCAAGCCGCCGCGTCCTGACCCTCGGTGAAGTCCCGCCACAGCAGGACCAGGGCGGCCATCACCGCCGGCCCGACGAACAGGCCGAGCAGCCCGAACGTCTCGACCCCGCCGAGGATGCCGAGAAGCACCCACAGGAAGGGCAGCTTCGTCGTGCCGCCGATCAGCGCCGGCCGGATGAAGTGGTCGGCCACGAAGGTCACGACCAGGCCCGCGGCCGCCACCACCAGCGCTGCCTTCGCCGAGCCGGCCGCAACCAGGAGGAGCGCCGCGATGGCGATGGCCACGGCCGCCCCGAACGGGATCATGGCCGCCACGGCCGTGAACGCGCCGAGCAGCACGGGATGGGGTACCCCCGCGAAGTAGTAGACGACCCCGAGTATGAAGCCCTCGCCGAGGCCGACCAGCACGAGCCCGTCGACGGTGCCGTGCACGGAGGCGACCATCTGACGGGCGACGCGCTCGCCGCGCGGGCCGAACAGGCGGTGGCAGGCGGTGAGCGACTCGTCCCGCACCGTTCGCCAGTCGCGGAAGAGGAAGAACAGGGCCACCAGGCTGAAGCCGAACAGCACGATCCGGTGCACCACCTCGCGTCCGACGTTGCGCGAGGCGCCGAGGACCGAGTTGTTCTCGAACCGGTGCAGCAGGTCGGTGCCCGCCTGCGCGTGGCCGAGATTGTCGTTCCACCACGCGGTGGCCTGCGCGGCGCCGTAGGGCAGGTGCTGTAGGAAGTCGGGCGCCGGGATGCCGCTCGCCTCGGCGTTGCGGACGAACTCGGCCACGTCGTGGGCCTCGCGGGCGGCCTGGATGCCGAGGATCGCCAGCGGCGCCAGGAAGATCAGCGCCACGGCCGTCGTCATGAGCGTGGGCAGGAGGATGTTGTGCTTGCCCGGCGGGAAGCGATGCTCGAGCCGGGCGTAGAGCGGCCACAGGGCGATGGCGAGCACGACCGCCCAGGCCAGCGCCGGCAGGAAGCCGTGCAGGATCCAGAGGCCCAGGGCGGACAGCGTCAGGACCATGAGGACGCGGGCTGCCCCCTGCGAGCGCGCCCGCTCCTGTGGCGGCTGGGGCGGCGTCTCGATTCGCGCTGGTGCGGCGGCGGGCTTGGTGATCGGTGGCATCCGTCTGGTCTCCTGAGGACGCGCGGTCCTCTCGCCGTCAAGCTGGGGCCGGCGCATCGGCGGGGTACGCGCATCCGCACACACGATCGCGCGCGTGTGGACAGGCGCTGAAACGCCGGGGGACGGCCGCGGTTGCCGCCTCTAACCCCCTCGTGTAGAGGTCGCCGCCATTCGATGGGGCCGCGTACCAGGGCCTCTGTAGGCCTAGGGTGGCCGCGCGGGGCGTCTGCGCCGGGCCGCCCGGCGGCGAGGGGGCTCCCGCACCACCGACCCGGAATTCGAACAGCCCGCGAGAAGACATGTCCGACGAGCCCGCCCACGGCAGCGCCACCTTCGAGCGCGTGGCCGACATCATAGCCGAGACCGCCGACATCCCGCGGGACAAGATCACCCCCGAGAGCCACGCCATCGACGACCTCGGCATCGACAGTCTCGCCTTCCTCGATATCGCCTTCGCGGTGGACAAGGCCTTCGGGATCAAGCTGCCCCTCGAGCGCTGGACCCAGGAGGTCAACGAGGGCAAGGTGCCGGCCGAGGAGTATTTCGTCCTCAAGAACCTCTGCGCGCGCATCGACGGCCTCGTGGCCGAGAAGGCCGCCAAGGTCTGAACCAAGGCCGATCCGACTCGTCATGCGCCTCGAATATTTCGAGATGATCGACTCCGTGCGGCTCCTCGACCGGGCCGCCGGCCGAATCGAGGCGCTCGCCCGGGTGCCGATGGCCAGCCCGGTCTTCGAGGGTCACTTTCCCGGCCATCCCCTGGTGCCGGGGGTCCTTCTCACGGAGACGATGGCGCAGGCCTCCGGCTATCTCGTGCTGGCCCATCTCGATTTCACCCGGATGCCGTTCCTTACCGGAGTCGACAAGGCCCGCTTCCGATCCTTCGTGGGACCCGGAGCCGACCTTCTGGTCACGGCGAACCTGGAGCACGACGGCTCGGGCTATGCGGTGACGAGGGCTGCGATCAGCCACGCCGGCAAGGCGCTGTGCGACGCGGAGCTGCGCTTCCGCACCATGCCGTTCCCGGATGGCCTCGACACGCCGATGCGCGAGCGGGCGCGGACGATCGGCCTCTTTCCCGATCCGGCCCAGCCCGAACGCGAGCCCTGAATCGCCATGAGCCGCCCCGTCGTCGTCACCGGCCTCGGCCTCGTCTCCTGTGCGGGCGAGGGCGTCGAGGCGCACTTGGCCGCTCTCGACGGGGGGGCCGCGCCGCGCACGGACAGCGCGACCTTTGCGCCCTACCCGGTTCATCCCGCACCGGCGATCACTTGGGACGGCCAGATCCCCAAGCGCAGCGACCAGCGTCAGATGGAGGCGTGGCAGCGGCTCGGCGTCTATGCCGCCGGCCTCGCCCTCGATGCCGCGGGCGTGAAGGACGATGCCCCTTTCAAGCAAGTGCTGCACCTCGTGGTGGCGGCGGGCGGCGGCGAGCGTGACTATGCGGCGGACGGGGCGATCCTGACCGGCCTGCGCGACGCCGCCGATCCGGGTGCCTACCTGAACGAACGCCTGCAGAACGACCTCCGCCCGACGCTGTTCCTGGCTCAGCTCTCGAACCTGCTCGCCGGCAACATCGCCATCGTCCATGGGGTGACGGGCGCATCGCGCACCTTCATGGGCGAGGAATCCGCCGGGGTCGACGCCCTGCGGATCGCCCAGGCACGGATCGCGTCGGGCCAGATCGACGCGGTCTTGGTCGGCGGCTCCTACAGCGCCGAGCGGCCGGACGTGCTGGTGATCCACGAAATGGGCGGCTACCTCGTCCGCGACGCCTACCGGCCGGTCTTCGCGCGCGGCGATGCCGGGGGCTTCATCCTCGGTAGCTGCGCGGCCTTCCTGATGCTCGAATCCGACGCCCATGCCGCCGCCCGCGGCGCCCGCGCGCTCGCCCGGCTGGAGCCGGTGGCCAGCGATCGGACCCGGCGCGCGCCCGGCAGCGTCGCGGGCAGCCTCGAGACGCTCTGGCGGCAGGCCGGCCTCTCGGCCCCCGATCATGTCCTCTCCGGCGCCACCGGGGTCGCGCCGGTCACCGCGGACGAGCGCGCTGCGCTGGCGCGACTTGCGCCGGAGGCGCGCCTGCGCGCCCTCGGGGACGTGATCGGGCACGGGCTCGAAGTGGCGGCCCCGTTCGGCGCGGCGCTCGCCGCGGCCCTGCTCGCCAGCGGCGGTGCCCGCGAGGTCGCCGTGACATCCGTCGGCCACCGGCGGGGCGAGGGCGTTCTGCGCCTCGTTCCGGCGTGAGCGGTTTTGTTCGTCGCGGGGGCGCCGGTTGCGGCAAATCGTGCGCCCGGACCGCAGATCTCGTGCGCCGGCGCTCGGTTGTACGGGGCTATCCCGCTGTTCAAGCAGCCGTTCTGACGCTGCCGAGCGGGAATGTCCGGACAGAGTTTCCCGGATCGCAGGCCCGGTTGCCGACAGAAATATTTCCCTGCGCTTGCCAAAAAACCGCGCCCGGTTTATTTCAACCGCATCGGCACGTGTCCGGATATCTTGGACCGTTACGCCTTCGCAGGGCGGTTCTGACTTTCCTATCGCTATCGGTCGATACCGGCACCCTCTCGCATGGGTGGGTGCCCTCTCTCACTATGCCTGCGAAGATCAAGGACTTCCATGAGCACCGGAACCGTCAAGTGGTTCAACGAGACCAAGGGCTACGGCTTCATCCAGCCGGATGACGGCGGCAAGGACGTGTTCGTCCACATCTCGGCCGTCGAGCGCGCCGGCCTGCGCAGCTTGAACGAGGGCCAGAAGGTCTCCTACGAGCTGGAAACCGATCGTCGCAGCGGCAAGCAGTCCGCCGGTCAGCTCCAGACGGCCTGATCGCCGTCCGAAGCGTGTTCCGCGAAGCCGCTCCCCTCGGAGCGGCTTCTTCGTATCCACCCTCCCATCTCTGCCTTCCCTCTCTGGGCGACGGCCTCCGCCGCGCCCGATCCAGGAGTGTCTGTGAGCTTTCTGAACAAGCAAGGTGTCGTCGATCGCCTCGAGACCGCCGCCAAGGCGCGCTCCGAGATGCTGGCCCGGTTCCGAGCCCGCCCGTCCGCTGACGACCCGGCCGTCCTGGCCCGCCAATCCGCCCGCCGCGCCGTGGTGGATGCCCGTGAGGCCCGTGCCGCCGAACGCGCCGCCCAGCGCCAGGCCGAGATCGAGCGCGCCGCCGCGATGGCCGAGGCCGAGCGGCTCGCCGAGATCGAGCGCAAGCACGCCGAGCAGCTGGCGGCCCAGGAGCGCGCCAAGGCGCTGCAGGCCGAGCAGAAGGCCCAGCGCGACGCGCGCTACATCGCCCGCAAGGCGAAGGCCCAGAAGCGGCGCTGAGCCGCGGCTGCATCGAATCCCGTTCCGCGAGGCCGACATGTCACACAAGTTCAAGATCGGCCAACGCGTCTGCCGACCCCGGCTCGGCCTCCCCGGCGACAAGGGGGAGAGCGAGATCTTCGAGATCCTGCGGCTCATGCCGGAGGACCAGACCGGGGAGCCGAGCTACCGGATCCGGACGCAGACCGGCGAGCGGGCGATCCGCGAGAGCGACCTCGTCGAGGCGCCCCAGCCCTGATCCGGACCGCTTCACAGCGTCCGGAACATCACCAGTGCATCGACCGTGCCGAGCTTCGGGTGCCGGAAGGCGTCCGGGAGCCGCCCGACGACGGCGAAGCCGAAGCTCTCCCAGAGCCGCACGGCGCGGACGTTCGTGCTCACCACGAAGTTGAACTGCATCGCCGAGAAGCCCCGCGCCCGAGCCCAGTCGAGGGCGTGCGTGCACATGGCCCGGGCGACCCCGCGGCCCGAGGCGGCCGTGTCGGTCATGAAGCCGCAATTGGCGACGTGGGCGCCCCCGCCCGCCTGATTGGCCCGTAGGTAATAGGTGCCGCGCACCGTCCCCTCCGCTTCGGCCACGAAGGTCTCGCGGTCCGCGCCGGTCCAGTAGGCCAGGGCTTCGCCCTGGCTCAGGTCGGGGTCGAGGGCGTAGGTCTCGCCGGCCCGAATGGTCGGCATGATGATGCGGAGGATCGCCGCATGGTCGGTCGCGTCGGCGGCCCGGATCGTCAGGCTCAACCGAATTGCTCCCGCAGGATGCGCTCGTCGAGACTGTGGCCGGGATCGTGCAGCAGCACGAGTTCGGTGGCGCGGTCGAGGGACGTCTCCACGGTGCAGACCCGACGAAACTCGGTGTGGTCGGCGACGGCCGCCACCGGTCGGTGCGGTGCGTCGAGCACGTCGATGCGGATCCGAGCGTAGTCGGGCAGGAGCGCACCGCGCCAGCGCCGCGGACGGAAGGCCGAGATCGGCGTCAGCGCCAGCAGCTTCGCGTCGAGGGGCAGGATCGGACCGCCCACCGACAGATTGTAGGCGGTGGAGCCCGCCGCGGTGGCGACCAGCACGCCATCGGCGATCAGCAGGTCGAGCCGGACGTTGCCGTCGACGGCGATCTTCAGCTTGGCGGTCTGGTGCGTCTGGCGCAGCAGGTAGACCTCGTTGATCGCCCGCGCCCGGTGGGAGCGGCCCTCGGTGTCGAGCACGTCCATCACCAGCGGATGGATGACGCTGCGCTGGGCCGCCTCAAGATGCTCCAGGAGGTCATCGTCGCGGAACTCGTTCATCAGGAAGCCGACCGTCCCGCGGTTCATCCCGTAGATCGGCTTCGGATTGTCCATGAAGCGGTGCAGCACCTGCAGCATCAGGCCGTCGCCGCCGAGCGCCACCACCACGTCCGCCTCCTCGGGCGGGACGTGGTCGTAGCGCCGCATCAGCGCGGCGGCGGCCTCGCGGGCATAGCCGGTCGGGCTCGCCACGAAGGCGATCTTGTTGAAGCGTTGCATCGATCAGGTGCAGCCACGCGGGCGCGTCGGGGTCCGGTCTGGCTTCACGTCACGGCTCCAATCTGCTGAGCGAACCGCCCGGTTGACGTCCCAGGCCGGCATGCGCCTCACTTCCGCGGGCACACGCGCAACCGGAGGCATAGCATGGAGCGTCCGCTCCTCGTCTACACCACCTTTCCCGACCTCGCGTCGGCGCTCAACATCGGCGAGGCCCTGGTCCGCGAGCGTCTCATCGCCTGCATCAACGTGCTTCCGGGCATGCAGTCCGTCTACAGCTGGAACGGCGCGGTGGAGCGCGGCACGGAGGTCGCCGCCCTCCTCAAGAGCCGCGAGGGCTTGGCGGATGCGCTGGCAGCGGCCCTTAAGGCGCGCCATCCCTACGACACGCCGATCATCCTGCACCTGCCGGTCGCCGGCGCGGATGCCGACACGGCGGCCTGGATCCAGGCGGAGACGCAACCCGGCGGAACGGCGGGGAGCCCGCCTCACACCGCCTGATCGACGAGGCCGAACGCCGGTCCGCGATCCGAGCCGGGCGGCGCACCGCGACCGTCCAACCGACCCTGTCAGGTTGCCGCCATCGAGGTTCGGACCCGCACCAGACACCTTGCGACAGGTCCGGCATCCTCGGTCTGAATGGCGTCACGCGTTCCTTCTCCCGCATGCGCCCAAGGATACGCGCCGAGCACGACGCCGGATGCACCGCCTTCGACGTGGCCGGGGACAGCGCTAAACCCCTGTGGATAGGATCGCTTCACCGGCGGCACTGGCTGATCCGGCAAGCCTTGTGAAAATCGATCCGCTTCAATGCCTATCGATTTAGCAAAATCACGAAGTTTATTCCGAGATTGGAATATTTATCTCCGTTGATCCAAGATACGCGAATGCATAGGTTTGATTTTTGCGGCCGAGCGCAGCTAAAATATTGCGAATGACTCGTTGAATCATTCAAGTAGGGGTGCTGGCGTCATGGGTCTGTCCAGACGTGCGGGTTGTGTGGCCTTGGTCCTGTTGGCTTCGGGTGTGCGCGAGCCGAGTGCCCTGGCGGCCGGCAGGCCGGCGAGAGAGCCACTGATGACCATCGAGCCGGCGCCCGCCGGTCCTGCAGGTCTCGCCGCGACCGATCCACCTGTCCTGCGGTACGGTGCTTTGTACGCCGACGATACGGGGCACAGTCATGTCCAATATTGTGACCTCAAGAATTTTGTCTTTAAGAGCTACGCGCCCCCCGCCGCGCCGCAATACGTCGGCTTTCCCCCGGGCGCGGTGAAATCGATCAAGTACGCGGTGCTTCCTGTCGGTTATGTCGGCACGTGGCACACGGCTCCGGGACCGCAATGGGTGATCACTCTGTCGGGCCGTTGGTCGGTGGAGGCGACGGACGGCTCGGTGTTGGAGCAAGGCCCGGGCGAGGTGGAGTTCAACGCCGACATCGGTTCAACGCCCCAGGGTCCGGATGGCCATGTCGGGCACCTGACCCGGCAGGTCGGCGACGTGCCGAACGTGCAACTGATCGTCTCGCTGAAGGAGCGCACGGGGAAGGCACGCTCGACCGATCCGTGTCAGCCAACCCCACAGTGATCGGTAGGCCGGGCTGACGAGAGGCCAGCGGAGGCTGGACACCGACCCCGCCCCGCCTCGGCCAGTCAGGCCCCGCTCACCGGGTAGCTGCGGCCCTTCCAGGTGGCGGCGCCGGCCCGCTCGCGGCGCAGGAGCACGTTCCACTGGATCGCCAGGGCGACCGCGACCGCGACCGGGTGGAGCGGGATCGTCGCCCACGGCGCTCGGACGGCCACGGTGATGGCGGTCCGGGTCGCCAGCGACAGGCCGAAGGCCACGATGGCCAGGATCAGTGCGGCCGTCGGCATCAGGCCGAGCAGCCCAGCCAGGACGAGGAGGGGCGGCAGGCACTGGCCGCACCCGAGCAGGACGGTCCAGACGGGGAGGGCGCGGGGCGTGGCCATGCCCTCGTGGGCGTTCTTGGAGAAGCCGGCCCAGGCCTGTGCGAAGCCGTCATACATCCGGCAGGTCGCCAGTGCCGCGGCCGCCACGAGATCCGTCCGGTAGCCCGCGGCACGGAACAGCCGCGACAGGCGCACGCCGTCGTGCAGGCAGGCGCGGATCGCGCCGTGGCCGCCGGTGGCGGTGTAGGCCGCCCGCTCGACCAGGATCAGTTGTCCGCAGGCGGCGCCGAGCGACGGATCGGGCAGGCGGCG
The DNA here is from genome assembly GCF_054049775.1 of Methylobacterium sp. P5_C11. NCBI lineage: Bacteria > Pseudomonadati > Pseudomonadota > Alphaproteobacteria > Hyphomicrobiales > Methylobacteriaceae > Methylobacterium > Methylobacterium sp. P5_C11. The sequence continues at coordinate 36,667 of NZ_JBFULS010000034.1, forward strand.
CATGAGCGGCACCGGCAGGTAGCCCACCAGCAGGAAGTCGATCATCGGCACTGTCAGCATCTCGCCGAGCGTGTCCGTGCGCTGGCGGGGCACCCCGCTGACGAGGGCCGCGCCGGTGCGACGGGCCTCGGTCGCCAGAGCGGCGGCGGCCCCGGCCTCCAGGCGTACGTCGGCGTCGATGAACAGCAGGCGTTCGCCGCGCGCTTGGCCGACCATGTGGCTGCAGGCGTGGTTTTTGCCCGTCCAGCCGTCGGGCAGGGGCGGGACCGGAACGAGGCGGAGACGCGGGTCGCCGATGGCGCGCACGATCTCGGGTGTCGCGTCCGTGGAATGGTCGTCGCCGACGATCACCTCCACCGGGACCCCCGTACTGGCGAGGGCCGCGCGGACGGTGGCGTCGATGTTGCCGGCTTCATTGCGCGCCGGGATCAGGATCGAGACGAGCCCGGTCTCCGACCCGGGCTTCGGCCGGCGCAGGACCGCGAGGTTCACCGCCGCCAGCCCGGCCGGCAGGAGGGCGGCGAGCAGGCAGAGCAGGGCCAGGCCGGTGAGGAAGGAGTCGGTCATGGCCCGCGCCGCGGTGCTGTCGCGCCAGGACCCGGGATCGCACGGCGCGGGGCGAGAGCGGAGGGTTTCATCCGGTGCGATCCTGCCTGCCCGTCGCGCGGTGTGCCGGATCGAAGCGCCGTCCGGAGAGCTTGGCCGCGAACCGCCGCCACAGATCGTAGAAGCCGCCGACGCCCTTCCGACCGGAGACGAGGGCGCGGAAGCGCCCGGGCTCCCGGCTGATGACGTCGGCGCTGAGACGGTCGAGGATCGCGATGAGATCGGATTCCAGCCGGGCCAGTCGCCTGTCGCGCGGGAGCGCCGCGAGTTCGGATCCGCCGATCGCCGGCCCGAAAGCCGCGAAGGCCACGGCGCCCCGCTCGTCCCAGAACGCGTACTCCACGGCGAGCGGGACGAAGAGGGCATCGGGGGCGATCTCGGCGAGCCGCGCCACGCCGGGCCTGAGGGCCAGCGGCCGTGCGCGGGCATCGGCGAAGCGGCCCTGCGCGGTGATCCAGAGCATGCCGTCGGGCGCCCCCAGGATCGTCCGGGCGGCCGCCAGGAACTGCGCAGCCCCCCGGGGGCTGTCGAGATCGACGCCGAAGGCGCCGATCCGCTCGAAGATCCGGTAGCGGGCCAGCATCGCGGCGTCGAAGGGCGCGCGGCTTATGCGGTCCGGATAGAGGCGGCCCGCCAGCACGATGATCAGGGCGGCGTCCCACCAGGCCGGATGGTTGCAGTAGACCACGATCGGGCCGGGATGGCTCGCGGCAGGCGGCGTGCTCCAGAGCGGCAGGCGGAGTGCGTCGAGATGGCGGTGCAGGTAGCGCTCGAACCAGGCCACCATGAACCGGCGGATCCGGGGCGAGACATGGGGCAGGGGCGCGCCGCGTGTGCCTCGCCCGCCCCCCGCCACGGGGGGAGGGGATGGCGGCGCCGGTGTCACGCCGAGGCGCGCAGGGCGCCGCGCGCGTCCTGGTCGTGCGCGTCGGCGGCGATCCAGCCGGACATCATCACCATCGGCATGCCTGGACCCGGATGGGCGGCACCGCCCGCGAGGTAGAGGCCGCGCACCTGCCGCGAGCGGTTGCCGGGCTTGAACGCACCCATCACCCGCCCGTGCGAGGCGAGGCCGTAGATGGCGCCGTTGAGCACCCTGTAGCGCTCGTGGATGTCCTGCGGGGTCAGGTGGCGCTCGACGACGATGCGCTCCTCCAGGTCCGGCATGCCGCCGGTGCGCTTCAGCTTGTCGAGGATCGTCCGGCGGTAGTTCTGGAACAGCGGCCCGTCCGGGCGCCAGTCGTGGTGCGGGCGCAGATACGGCGTGTGCACGAGGACGTACAGGGCCTCGCCGCCCTCCGGCGCCACGCTCGGATCGGTGGAGGAGGGGGCCGCGAGGTAGGCGGTCGGGTCGGGGGCGGGCTCGCCCTTGTTGTAGATGTAGTCGAACTCCTCCTCGGGGTCCCGGGAGAAGACGAAATCGTGGTGGTTGAGGTGCTCGTAGCGCCTGTTCAGGCCGAGATAGAGCACCACGCCGGAGCAGGCCGGCTCGGGGTTCTTCTTGGCGTAGGTCTTGGCCGCCTCGCCGCCGACCAGTTCCCGGTAGGTGCGGACCGAATCCATGTTGGAGATCACCGCGTCGAAGGGCGTCATCCCCGCGGCCGTGCGCACGCCACGGACGGCGCCGTTGGCGGTCTCGATGCCGGTCACTTCGGTGTCGGTCCTGCAGGTCGCCCCGAGTTCCTGGGCTAGCTTGGCCAGCCCCTCGGCCACCGCGCGGGTGCCGCCCATCGGATACCAGACCCCGTCGGCGGTCTGCATGTGGGCGATGGCGCAGAGCACCGCCGGTGCGCCGTAGGGCGAGGACCCGACATACTGGACGAAGTGGTCGAGCATCTGCGCGAGCCGGGCGTCCTTGACCTTGCCGCGGATCGTCGAGGCCACGGAGGCATGCATGCGCAGGGACAGCACGTCGCGCAGCGTGCCGGGATTCATGTTGGCCCGGATGTTGATCGTGTCGAACAGGTCCTCCACCGGCTTCCAGAAGAAGAACTTCTCGGAGACCTCGTGAAGGTGCTCGGAGATGGCGAGGAACTTCTTGTAGCCTTCGCCGGTGCCGGGGGCGAAGCGCTCCATGTCGCCCGCCATCCGCTCGACGTCCTGCATCAGGTCGATGTGGGTGCCGTCGTCGAAGAAGCAGCGCCATTGCGGATCGAGGCGGCGCAGATCCATGTAGTCGTGGACCGAGCGGCCGGCCTCCGCGAAGATCCGCTCCAGAACCCGGGGCACCGTCAGGATGGTCGGACCCATGTCGAAGCGGAAGCCGCCCTCGTGGAGCACCGCCGCCTTGCCGCCGAGCCAGCCGTTCTTGTCGTAGACCGTCACGCGGTGGCCCCGCGCGGCGGCGACGCACGCGGCCGCGAGTCCGCCGAGCCCGCTGCCGATGACGGCGACCGTGGAATCCTGGCTCATCCTGCTGGGTCGCTCCCCGGGCCGACGATGGTGTGGCCCACGACAGCGAAGCTAGACGTGCGACCGGGCGGGTCAACGCGCCACCCGGTCGCGGTGGGTCATGATCAGGCCGCGCCTGTGGAAAGCCGTGCCAGGAAGTTGCCGATTTCCCGGCGGCGCAGCGCGGCCTCCAGCACCTCCGGGCCGAGTCCGTGGCGCCACGCCAAGCGGGCCGACGCCGCGTCGGCGCGATGCTCCAGCGCGGCGACCTCGTCGGCGTAGGCGGCCACAGCCGCGCGATCCGCCGCGAGCCCCGCCTCGACGATCGCCGTGTCGCAGAGGCGCAGCATCGCGGCGAGTTCGTCGAGATCCAGTTCGGGGTGATATTGCGTGCCCCAGAACCAGCCGGCGCCGTGGCGGATCTCCAGCACCTGGATGCCGAGGATCCGGTTGCCGGCCAGCACGCGGGCGCCCGGCGGCGGCTCCAGCACGGCATCGGAATGGATCGCCGGGGCGTCCCAGGCGGCCGGGCGCCCCGCGAGCAACGGGTGGGTGCGGCCCTCTTCGGTCGGGGTGATCGCCCGGGCGAAGCCGTATTCCGGCCCCCGCGGATTGTCCGCGACCCTGCCGCCGGTCACGACGGCGGCGACCTGCATGCCCCAGCACGATCCGAATACCGGCAGGCCGGCCGCCAGGGCGGCGCGCATGAGGTCGAACTGCCGGGTGACCGCGGGCGTGGCATCGGACACCTTGAGGGTCGAGCCGGTGAAGATCAGCCCGTCGGCCTCCGAGAATGGGATCGGCAGGGCCGCGTCGGCATCGGCCGGGCTCATGAGGGTGCAGGTCGCGTCCGGGGCGAGGGCGCGCACCACCGCCGCGTAGGACTGGGCCGAGGTGCGCCCCGTGGCGGCCACGTGCCGGTCGCGGGCCGCGCGATCGTTGCCGTCGGCGATGAGCAGGCGGAGCATGGAGGTCCTTCGTTGCGCGACGGGGCGGACCCTGCCCGATCGGCGCCCCCTCTGTCCGCGCGCGGCTGGTCGCACGACCGGCGCGGATCGTCGCGGCCTTGAATCGCCGCGCAGGTCAGACCGTCCGCCGCGCCGCCAGGGCGAGCGCCACGCCCAGCCCGAAGAGGGTGAGCGCCCCCAGCACGCCCAGGGCCGGTACGGCCGCGCCAAATCCTTCGCCCAGCGCGCTCTGATAGGCCTCGATCGCCCAGGCGTTGGGGGTGAGCCAGCCGGCCTGCTGCAGCCAGGGCGGCATCAGGAACCGCGGAACCATCGAGCCGCCCACCGCCGAGAGCAGCAGCACCCCGAAGGTCGAGGCGAGGTGCGCCTGCTGGCGGGAGGCCGCGAGGGCACAGGCGGCCAGGGCCAGCCCCGCCGCCATCGCGGAGACCAGGAGGCAGGTGGCCAGGAAGGCCGGCCAGTGCGGCCCGATCTCGACCCCGTACAGCAGGGCGGCGGCCAGGAAGATCAGACCGGCCTGGACGAGACCCTGCAGCGTGAGGAAGCCGAATTTGCCGAGTACCACCACCGGTAAGCCGCCCGGCCCGGCCATCAGCCGCTCGGCCAGGCCCGTCTCGCGCTCCTCCACCAGGGACATGGCCCCCTGCATGGCCGCGAAGAGCAGGAAGACGGCGGTGATCGCACCGGCGTAGTAGCTCACCCTGGCATTCGCCGTCCCGGCCGCGGTGCTGCGGTGCTCCACCAGCGAGGCGAAACTGAAGGGCTCCTTCTTGGCCCGCTGCTCGGCGAAGGCCTCGTCGAGGAAGCGGCGCTCGTCGGGACTGATCTTTCCGGTGCGCTCCACGTCGGCGACGACCCGCGACAGGATGACGTCGGGCAGCGCCTCGTTCAGTACCCGTTGGAGCTGCCCGAGGGCGATCGGGGTCGCGAGCGCCTTTGCGGGGTTCTCCACCAGCACCACCGGCTGATCGGCGGGGCCGGGCGCACCGTCCGAAGGCGCGGCGATCAGGTCGCCGCGCAGGACCAGCGCCACGTCGACCTCGCCCGACCGCACCGCCTGCGCCACGGTCGCGATGTCGGTCGCGGGGAGCCGCGTGACCCGCAGGGAGGCATCGGCCGCGAGGGCATCGGCGAGCCGCTCGGTGGCCGCGGTGCGGGCGAGATCCGCCAAGCCGAGATGGATCCGGATCCGGTCGCCGACCGCACCGGAAAAGATCGCCGCGAAGATCGAGAAGATCACAGTCGGCAGCACGAAGGCCATCACCAGCGCGGCCCGGTCGCGCAGGAGCGTGAGGAGCATCACGCGGAACGCGGCGCCGATCATCCGGCCGCTCCAGCCCGGAGCGGAGGGGGCTCGGGATCCGCCACGCCGCGCGGGCGGAGCGCATCGAGATAGAGCGTCTCGAGCCGCGGCGCCCGAACCCGGATCTCGGCCACCGGAACACCCTGGGCACGCAGGGCGCCGAGCAGAGCCGCGCCGTCGAGCCCCGATCGCTCCACCGAGCGCCAGACCAGACCGCCCGGCTCGGCCGGCGCGAAGCCGGCTCGGCGCAGCACACCCTCGGCCTGGCCCGCCACCGGAACGGCGAGGCTGAGTTCCCGTTCGGGGGCGCCTGTGCGCAACTGCGCCAGCAGATCGCCGAGCCGGCCGGCCCGCACGATGTGGCCCTGCGCCAGGAACGCCACCTGGGTGGCCAGACGCTCCGCTTCGGCAAAATCGTGGGTGGCGATCAGGATCGCGGTCCCGGCGGACTTCAGCCGATCGAGGACACCGTGGATCGCCGCCCGGGCGGCGAGGTCGACGCCGCTGGTCGGCTCATCGAGGAGCACCAGCCTGGGACGGTTCATGAGGCTCGCCGCGATGTTGACCCGGCGGCGGTACCCCCCCGACAGGACCCCGACCGGGCGCCGGGCCACGTCGGCGATGTCGGCCATCGCCAGGGCCGCGTCGACGGCAGCCCTCCGATCGCGCCGGGACACGCCGGCCAGCTGGCCAAACACGCCGAGATTCTCCGAAACGGTCAGCCGTGGGTAGAGGGCGATCTCCTGCGGCACCCAGCCGATGGCGCGGCGGACGCGTCCTTCGCGGTAGGGGTCCGCTCCGGCCACGCGTACCGACCCCGCGCTCGGGTTGAGCCGTCCGGCCACGAGGCGCATCAGCGAGGACTTGCCGGCTCCGTTCGGCCCGAGCAGCGCCAGGGTCTCGCCGGCCGCGAGGTCGAGGTCGACCCGATCCAAGACCCGCCGTCCGCGGAGGTCGAGGCCGACATCCGCGATCCGGACGAGGGGATCGTCCATCGCTTCACCGCCTCGGAAGCGCGCGGGCGAGGCGTACCCGCACGGCGGCACCGGGTTCTCGCAGCACGAAGGCAGCCGCGGTGAAGTCGGGCCGTTCCCGACGCCCGGCGGCGCCCGAGAAGCCGTAGGGCTCCAGCGGAAGGCCGAGGCCGGTGCGGTCCAGGCGGCCGTTGCCGTTGGCATCCTGGTAGGCCGCCACCGCGTAGGTTCCCGGGCTCACGCCCGGGAAAGTGAACAGCCCCCGATCGGCGGAGGCCGGGGCATCGTCGCCCCGGACGCACGACCCCTCGGATAGCCCCCCTTGGCACAGGGCGACGCGCACCTGGCCGCCCCCCGGCTCGATCCCGTCGACCTCGACCTGCACGGTTGCGGCCGAGGCGGGCAGGGTGATGAGGCAGAGCCAGGTCGCCAGCGCGATCGGACCGCGGCCCGTGTGGCGGCGGCCGCGTCTCCGGTTCGGCGCCCCGCTCACGAGGCCTCGCCGGAGGTGGCCAGGGGGGCCGTCTCGGGGATCCCCGCCGAGGCGGCGGCGCGAGCGCCGGCCAACTCCTCGATCAGCAGCCGGGCGGAGATGCGGGCGCCCTCGTAGATCACCGGCAGGCCCGAGCCCGGATGGGTGCCGCCGCCGACGATGTAGAGACCGGGACCGAACCGGTTATGCGGCCGGAAGTAGAGCATCTGCATCAGGTCGTGGGAGAGGTTGAAGGTGGCGCCTTCGTGGACGGCGAAATCCTCTTCCCACTGCGTGGGATCGATGATCCGCTCGTACCGGATCCGGGATTCGATATCGCCGAGCCCGAGGAGCTTCAGCCGTTCCAGGATCAGGGCGCGGTAGGTCGCCCGCGTCGACGGCCAGTCGATGCCGGCCTTCAGGTTCGGCACCGGCACCAGCACGTAGAGGGCGGTCTGGCCTGGCGGCGCCATGCCGCCATCCGTGTAGCCGGCATGCTGCACGTAGAGGGAGGGCTGCATCGGCAGCGTCCCCTCGGTGATCTCCTGGATGTTCTTCTCGTAGCCGTCCGCCAGCAGGATGGTGTGGTGCCCGAGGCTGTCGGGCATTTTTCCGTCGATGCCGAGATAGAGCATGAAGGTCGAGCACGAGAGCCGGGCCTTGGCGATCTTGGCATCGCGCCAGCGCGGCCTCTGGCGTTCCGGCACGAGGGCACGCACGACCTTGGCGAAGTCGCCGTTGATCAGCACCGCGTCGGCGTTGAACGTCTCGCCGTTCGCCACCACCCCGCTCGCGCGCTTGCCCTCGAACAGCACCCGCTCGACGTTGGTGTTGAGCCGGAGATCGACGCCCATGCGGCCGGCGAGCCCGGCCATGGCGTCCGACACTGCGCCGCAGCCGCCGACCGGGTGGTAGACCCCGTGCTCGTATTCAAGGAACGACAGGATCGTGAACAGGCTCGGGCACCGGAACGGCGACATGCCCAGGTACTTCGTCTGAAACGAGAAGGCGAGGCGCACCCGCGGGTCGGCGAAATGGCGCTTGAGGTCGCGGTCCACGCTCCGGCCGGGATGCAGGTAGGGCAGGGCCGCCAGCATCGCGGGGCTCGCCATGCTGCGCAGGGTATGGAAGGCCTGTTCGAGCACCGGCTTGAAGTAGCGCAGCTTCGTCCGGTTCTCCGCGAAGAAGGCTTTGACGTTCTTGGCGTCGTCCGGTGCGACGCTGGCGATCTCGCGCTCCAGGCGCTCGACGTCGCCGGTTGCGCGGATCGTCCCCGAGATGCCGTTCTTCCCCTCGAAGACGAGGTGATATTGCGGATCGAGGCGTTCGAGCGTGACGTGGTCTTCGAGGCGCTCGCCGCAGCTCGCGAAGATGTCGGCGAGAATCTGTGGATACAGGAAGAAGGTGGGGCCGATATCGAACCGATACCCGCCCGGCGCCTCCACGGTCTTGGTCCGGCCGCCGACCTGCGCATCCTTCTCGAAGACGGTGACGTGGATGCCAGCCCGCGCCAGTAGAAGTGCGGCCGCGAGTCCACCTGGACCGGCCCCGACCACGGCCACCCGGCGTCCGGTCAGCGCCCGCAACCCATCCCCTGACTGAAGCAACGTCCTCGACTCCTCACAGAATCCCAATACCCCATGCGGCCAAGCTAGCTTGGCAACCGCGCGAGGCAATTGCAGCCGTTTGTCGCGCGCAGAACACCATACCCGATCCTGCCGTCGAAACGTGATCGCAAGGTTCGTGCGCGCTCGGCGGGCGGTGGTAGGTCGAGCCCGCCGGCCACGCATCCGGATCGGCGGCCTGCGCGCGGCCGTCGAGACCGGGGGCAAGTCATCGCTGACCGATCATCGCTGACCGAGCCGCTCGTACCAAGCGTGGGCTTGGGCCGGCGATGGTTCGAACCGCCGGGCGGAGGGCGATGCATGGATCCGGCGCCACTCCCGCGGCGCCACGCCGAACCGGGCTCGGAACGCGTGGCTCAGATGCGCCGGCGTCCTGAAGCCGTGTTCGCTCGCCAGGCGCGTCAGCGGCCGGGTCTCGAGCGGATCCTCCAAAGCGAGCCGCGTCGCCTCCAGCCGCTTCTCCCAGACGCGATGCATCACGCCGCCCGTGTCACGGAACGCCCGGTACAGCACCGTGCGTGAGACGCCCGTGCCATCGGCCAGCCATTGCGGCGAGAGGTCGGGCGCGCCGAGATGGAGGTCCATGACGCGTTCGGCCAGGGCGATGAGGCCGACATCGAGTTCCGGACCGTGCAGCACGTCCGGGGCGGAGGACGGGTCGAACAGGCGTCGGACGAAGGCCGTCAGCTCCCGCGCAAGCGCTTGCTCCTCGTCGGCCCCCGTCGTCGGAAGCCGGCGATAGAGGGCGTGCAGCCGGGCGATCAGCAGCCGGTTCCTCTCCCGGTCCAGGAAGGTCGGGATGCGCTCGATCACGAGGTCGTCCAGCAAGCGACGCGGGATCGTCAACCCGATCGCGCTGGACCGCACGCCATGGGCATCGAGTTCGCGCCCCATGTTGGCCGCCATGATCCGGTTTCTCTGCTGCACCACCGTGCAGCCCGCGATCTCCCCGGACAGCCCCCCGGAGACGTACAGCATGAAGGTGAAGTGATCCGGGGTCGCCGCAGCATGGCGGCGGTCGCGGATCATGCGCTGGGCGGAGAAGACCATCCGGCTGGCGAGGATGTCGCCCAGCATCGTGCAGGACAGGTTTCCTCGCGGCGTTGGGCCATCCGGGACCTGCTCGACGCGGATGATCGGCGCCATCAGATCGCGCCAGGCCGCGAAGGCCTGCGCCGGATCGAGCGTATCCGTGTTGAAGTGAAGGGTCGGAATGATCGACATGCGGTGCAGCGCAGCGTCCGTCCTGCGGATCCATCGATCCTACTTGAAAGGCGCGTGCGCGAAACGTCGATCGGTTGGCGTTATGCATGCGGAACAGTGCGGAGGGCGCCTATTCCCCGGCGCCGGCACTGCGATGATTGATGTCCGCGCCATGCCGGCCCCACCGGGGGCCGGCCGGTATCGCGTGCGGGACGCAGGCGGCAGGACGCACGGGCAGGACGCACGGGCAGGACGCGCTCGGAAGCCGTGCGACCGGTTCCGGCTGCACGGCCCAGCAACCGTCACGCCAGGCCGAGCCGTCCCTGACCGCGGGCGATGGCTTGCAGGGCGATGCCCGCGGCCGTGGCGACGTTCAGCGAGTCGAAGCCGGCGGCCATCGCGATGCGGATCGGCCGTGCCCGGGTCAGGGTCGCCGCGTCGAGGCCGGGCCCCTCGGTGCCGAGGATCAGGAGCGCCCGCTTCGGGACGGCGAGTGCATCCAGGGTCTCGCTCGCCCCCGGGCTGAAGGCCAACGGCTGAAGGTCGAGGGCCTCTGCGCATTGCAGCCAATCCTGCGCCGCCGGGAGCCGGGCGAAGGGCTGGATCAGGGCGGCCCCGGCCGAGACCCGGATGCTCTTGCGGTAGAGCGGATCGCAGCTCGCCCCGTCCAGCAGCACCGCATCGGACCCGAAGGCGGCGGCGTTGCGGAAGGCGGCGCCGACATTGTCGTGGTTGGTGAGGCCTGCGAGCCCGAGCACCATGGCCGGCGCGGGCGAGGGCGGGACGAGCCCGGCGGGATCGGGCTCCGCGCCGCGCAGGCCGACCGCGAGGACGCCGCGATGGATCGGAAAGCCGGCAACCGCGCTCATCACGCCCTTGCCGGCGCGAAACACCGGCGGCGGTTCCGGACAGGCGGCGACGGCGGAGGCCAGACCCGGCCAGCGCTCCGGCGCGATCAGGATCGATGCGGCGCGGAACCGGCTGCGGCGGCCGAGGAGCAGCCGCAGGGTCACCTCTCCCTCGACGATGAAGCACCCGGCGCGGCCGACGAGATCGCGCTCGCGCATCCGGGTGTAGGGCTCGAGGCGGGGGTCGTCCGGGTCGGTGAGGGTTTCCGGTTCCGGGATCACCTCAGCCCTGGGACCGCTCGGTGCGGCTCACGAGCGGGTCGGCCTCGGCCTTGGTCGGGACCTTCACCAGCGCCTCGCCGTCGAGGACGGTCTCGCCGCCCACGGAGCACCGGCAGGCGAGGCGCGCGCGTCGCCGCTCGGGCATCAGTTCGGCCACCGTCACGGTGACGTCGACGACGTCGCCGATCCGCACCGGGGCACGGAAGTTCAGGGTCTGCGAGATGTAGACGGCGCCCGGCCCGGGCAGGCGGGTGCCGAGCACCGCGGAGATCAGCCCGGCGGTGTACAGGCCGTGGGCGATGCGGGTGCCGAACGGCGTGCGCGCGGCGAAGTGCTCGGAGAGATGGATCGGGTTGCGGTCGCCTGTGATCTCGGCGAAGCCCACCACGTCGGAGGAGGCGATGGTCTTCGACAGTGTCTCCGACAGTCCGACCTCGAGATCCTCGAAATAGAGCACGCGCAGTTCGGGCAGCATGACGCGGCAGACCTCCGGTTCCGGCCGGTCTCTCATCGGGTGCGGCCGGCTCCGACAACGGCGTCGCACGATCGCGGCGCCGAATCCACCCGGACAAAGGCGTAAGGCCGTCGAACTTTCTTGAGCCGCGGCCATGGATTTCTCAACAGCCGCTCGACAGCGACCCGCGTGTCGGCGATGAGGCGTCCCGTGATCGCCGATGAAACGCCCAGGCCCGCGCCGCCCGCCCTCCGTTCGGTCGTCGCCCGCGTGGCGGCGCTGAACCTCGGCTATTTCGGCATCGAGATCGCGGTGGCGCTCGCCATCGGCTCGGTGGCGCTGATCGCCGACAGCCTCGATTTCCTGGAGGACGCGGCGATCAACCTGTTGATCTTCGCGGGTCTCGGCTGGAGCGCGCGCAACCGCGCACGCCTGGGGACCGCCATGGCCGGCATCCTGCTCCTGCCGGCGTTCGCGGGTGCCTGGGCGGCCTACGGCAAGATCGCCGACTTCACCGCCCCCGCCGCGCTGCCGCTGACCCTCGCGGGCCTCGGGGCGCTCGCCGTCAACCTGACCTGCGCGCTCATGCTCGCCAAGCATCGCTCCGGGTCCGGCAGCCTGACCCGGGCCGCCTATCTCTCGGCGCGCAACGATGCCGTCGCCAATCTGGCGATCATCGCCGCCGGTCTCGTGACCGCGCTCGATCCATCCCCCTGGCCGGACCTCGTCGTGGCGGCGGGAATCGCGATCCTCAACGCCGACGCGGCCGCCGACATCCTCCGGGCCGCGGCGGCCGAGCGCAGAGCCGCGCGATAACGGCCCTCCGAGCAGCGACAGCCATGCGCATCTTCCCGGTCTCGGACCTGCACCTGGAGCGGCGCCGGCTCGACCTGATCGCGCCGCCCGCGGCACCGTTCGACCTGCTCGTCTGCCCCGGCGACCTCCACGAGGGGCATCCCGAGCGGGGGCTCGCGGCCCTGCTGCACCTCGCACAGGCCCGGCCCGTCGTGCTGGTGCCGGGCAACCACGAGCGCTACGCCCCGACTGGAGACGGGCGGACCGCCGTGGAACTCCTGGCCGCCCTGGAAGCCGAGGTCGCGCGGTTGAACGCGCTCGGCGCCCGGATCCACCTGCTCCAGCGGTCGCAGAGCCGCGTCATCGACGGCGTGCGCTTCGTCGGCACGACCCTGTGGAGCGACTGGACCCTCGCCGGGCGCTGGCTCGCGCCCGACGCACCGGACCGCCCCGCCGATCCGGTGGCCTATGCGGCCGCCCGCATGACCGATCCGGTGACGGGCTCGCGGGAGTATCTCGGCGCGATCCGCAAGGCCGACGGCAGCTCCTGGCAGCCCGCGGACGCGATGGCGGAGCACCGGATCGAGCGGGCGGCCCTGCACGCGGCGCTCCGGATCCCGCACGACGGTCCGACCGTCGTGGTGACCCATCACCCGGCGAGCCCGCTGGCGGCGGACCGGTTCCGGGACGCGCCCGGCGTCCCCTGGTGGGTGCCGGCCTTCTACGCCAGCACCGCCCTCGACGATCTCGCCGATCCCGAGCGGCCGGAGCTGTGGATTTCGGGCCATTTCCACGCGGGCCACGACATGGCGGTCGGGCGTTGCCGCTGGGTCTCGAACCCGGTGGAGGGGACGACCTATCGCAGTGATCTGGTCCTGGACGTCGCCGGCCCCTGATCCAATCCCGGCTCGCAGGCCTCGAACCATCGGCTCCGTGCTGTTGCACACGACTTGGCCCTGAGGGCGGGATGCCGGCCGCGCGAACACCCGTCCCATCTCGATCGGCCCCGGATCCCGGGGCCTCGGTTCGGGGTTCCCATGGTCGGATTCAGCCTGACGTCACGCGGGGTCGCGGCGGCGTCTCTCGCCGTCACCATTCCCATCGCCGTCACCTCGGCGGCGACGACCGCGCGGGCGGCGTCCGCGGCCCAGCCCGGCCAGACGGTCGGTCTGCCGGTCGGCGCGCAGCTGCCTGTCGGATTGTACTTCGTGAACCTGTCGAGCTTCGGCGTCCGCGGGACGCGACCCCGCGACTCGGCGACGAACGTCAACCTGCCGACCTTCGCCTGGGCGACCCCCTGGGACGTCGCGGGCGGGCGCCTCCAGTTCTTCTTCACGCAGCCGATCGCGGCGGCGAGAAGCCAGGGAGCGCCCTATCAGAGCGGCGTCGGCCAGCAATTGCTGGCCGCCCAGCTCGCCTGGGATCTCGGACACGACGTGGGCGTCAGCTACCTGTTCGGCGGCTACCTGCCGATCCAGACGCGCTTCCTGACCCAGTCCGCCTCGCTGACGCACCGCTTCGCGGTGAGCTACACGGGCCAGGACTGGAACCTCACGGCGAACCTGCTCCACGGCGTCTTCCTCGACACGCGCTCGCCGTCCGGTGTCCTGTATCCGGATTACCTGAATCTCGACCTGACCATGACGAAGAAGTTCGGCAGGTGGCAGGTCGGCGCGGTCGCGTTCGGGTCGAGCGACCTGCCGACCGCGGTGGCGAGCGGCCGGCCCCAGGGCCAGATCGCGGTGGGCGGCCTCGTCGGGTACAATTTCGGTCCCGTTAACCTGCAGGCCTACGTCACGCGCGACGTGGTCGAGCGCAATTACGGCGGCCGCGAGGTCCGCGGCTGGCTGCGCGCCATCGTCCCGCTGTACCAGGACAAGGGCGAGGTCGAGCCGAACCGCACCCTCGTGACCCGGCGGCAGGCCGAGTAGCCCGTCGCCGCGGGGCCTCCCCCATCGGCGCTGCTCGCCGCCCCGATGGGGGAGGCGAGCTCGCCGGGCCGCGCCGGCGCCTCAGCCGTGCACCAGCACGTTGCGGAACTGCCAGGGATCGCTGGTGTCGATGTCCTCCGGGAATAGGCCCGGGCGGTCGGTCAGCGGCGTCCAGTCGGTGTACACGCCCACGACCGGGCCGAGATACGGGGTCTGGACCTCCAGGCAGCGGCGGAAATCCATCTCGTCGGCCTCGACGATGCCCGCCTCCGGGTTCTCCAGCGCCCAGACCATGCCGGCGAGCACCGCCGAGGTTACCTGCAGGCCGGTGGCGTTCTGGTAGGGGGCGATCCGCCGGGTCTCCTCGATGGACAGCTGCGAGCCGTACCAGTAGGCGTTCTTCGCGTGGCCGTAGACCAGCACGCCCAACTCGTCGATGCCGTCGACGATCTCGGTCTCGTCGAGGATGTGCTGCTGCTCCTGGACCTTGGCGGCGTTGCCGAACATCTCGTGGAGCGACAGAACCGCGTCGTCGGCCGGGTGGTAGGCGTAGTGACAGGTCGGCCGGAAGACCGGCTCGTCGCCTTCGCGCACCGTGTAGTAGTCGGCGATCGAGACCGCCTCGTTGTGGGTCACGAGGAAGCCGAACTGCGCGCCGGCGGTCGGCACCCAGGTGCGCACCCGGGTATCGGCCCCCGGCTGCAGCAGGTAGATCGCGCAGCGCGAGCCCTTCTCCTGCTCGCGGGCATTGGCGGGCTTCCAGGTCTCGTGCGTGCCCCAGCCCAGCTCCGCCGGCTGGTTGCCCTCGGAGACGAAGCCCTCCACCGACCAGGTGTTGACGAAGACGCCGCGCGGCTTCGGGGTCTTGGCGCGCTGGGTGTCCCGCTCGGCGATGTGGACACCCTTCACGCCCAGATCCTTCATCAGCGCGGCCCACTCGGCCTTGGTCTTGGGCTCCGGCCGCTGCAGGCCGGTATCTTGCGCGATGTTCAGGAGTGCCTGCTTGACGAACCATGACACCATGCCGGGATTGGCGCCGCAGCAGGAGACCGCCGTGGTGCCGCCGGGCTTCTGTGCGCGGGCGTCGAGGATGTCCTGGCGGAGCGCGTAGTTGGTGCGGTCGCCCTGGCTCTTGGTCTTGTCGAAATAGAAGCCCGGCCAGGGCTCCGCCACCGTGTCGATGTAGAGGGCGCCCAGTTCGCGGCAGAGTTCCAGGATGGCGCGCGAGGAGGTGTCGACCGAGAGGTTGACGCAGAAGCCCTGTCCGCCACCCTCGGTGAGGAGCGGGGTCAGCACGTCGCGATAGTTCTCCTGGGTCAGCGCGACCTTCTCGAAGCGCAGGCCGTGCTTCTCGGCGAGCGCCCGATGGGTGTCGACCGGGTCGATCACGGTGAAGCGGGCGCGGTCGTACTCGAAGTGACGCTCGATGAGGGGCAGGGTGCCCCGGCCGATCGAGCCGAAGCCGATCATCACGATAGGGCCGGTGATGCGGCCATGGATCGGGTGACGGGTCGGCTGATCGGTCATGCGGGAGATCCTCAGTAGGGCGGATGCCGGGAGCGTCCGCGCGTCTGGCTCGCGGGCGGGTTATGGCGCGCGTGTGACAGTGCGGCGACAGGCCCGCGCCGTGGGTGCGGTGCCGGTGCGGTCCGGGGGCCGAGTCGCCGGAAACGCGCTCAATGGCGGCTCGACCGTCGCCGGTCAACCGCGCCTGTCGGAACCTTCCTTAACACACCCTTGCGCGAAAACACGCCCAAGTATGATCCTGGCGCATGCGGCCCCTGTCTCGACGCAAGTGGCAGGCCTTCGGCGCAGGGCTCATAGTGCGCTGCAGCAAGGCCGCGGAGACGGCTGTGAAAACTGGGGAGCGTCGGAACGCCCGGGATCTCGCCCTCGGAGTCCACCATGCTCGCGCTCATCACCTCCCGGATCCCCGGCCCGGTCGTCGAGACCGCCGACCGTGATCCCGGCTTCCTCACCCTCGTCTTCGCCGTCAGCCGCGCCCTGCGGAATGGTGTCGAGACCTCCTTCGCGCGCCGCTGCGCGCTCGCCCGCGCCGTCGGCGGGCCGAATCCGTTCTGAGGGCAGCCTCGTCGCACGGCGGCGTGCCGGGCGATTGCGTCGCCCCGGCTAGGGCTTTAGGCGGCATTCCCGTCTGATGGCCTCGGGGACTCGTGATTCCATGCCGACACTTCGCGCGCTCCTGCGACTCAGCCTGATCGCGACGGCGCTTCTGGCGGTCCCGATCCCGGCATCGCGCGCCCAGGATGCGGAGCCCGAGGCCGCTCCGGCCACCGAGGTGCCCTCCAAGGCCAAGCCGAAGCCTCGGCCGAAGCCGGCCGCGCCCAAGGCTGCCAAACCCGCGGAGGCAGCAAAGTCGGCGGACAGCGACGCGCACCCGGCGACGCCGGCCCACGCCGTCTGGCCTGCCGGCGCCAGCACCGTCAGCGAGAGCTACGGCGACTGGACGATGACCTGCACCCGACCGAACGACAAGGTCACCTGCATCGTGGCCCAGGCGCAGGGCGATTCGCAGACCGGTCGGCGCAAGTTCGGCTTCGAGCTGCAGACGCCCGCGAACGGCCGCTCCGAGGGGGTCGTGCTGATGCCCTTCGGCCTCGCCATCGAGCCGGGTGTGTCCTTCAAGCTCGACGAGCAGACCCTCGGCAAGGGTGCGCCCTACATGACCTGCAGCGCCGAGGGCTGCATCGTTCCGATCAGCTTCCCGACGCTCGCACTCGACGGGATGCGCAACGCCAAGACGCTGACCGTCACCGGCCAGAAGACCGGCGGTACGGATCCGGCCACGATCACCGTTCCCCTGACGGGCTTTCCGCAGGCCTTCGACCGGGCCGTCGCCCTCAGCGGCTGAGGCCTGCGGCGGTCGGCGGCCTTTTCCGGTTACGGTTAAGCCAGCGTTAGCCGCGCTGCCCCAGGATCCCGCCGAGATGTGGCGCCGCGCGCCGCGGCCCCGTCCGGGCCGCGCGCCGGGTTCGGATCGGCGAGGCGATGGGATCGGTGGGCGGGCGACCCCGGGTCGGTCGAGGGCGTTGTGCGCGGCTGCTGGCCGCGCCGCTGGCGCTGCTCGCCTTTCTGGCGGCGGTCGATCCGGCCCTGGCCGCCCGGCTGATCGGCGCGAAGGGCAACGAGATCGGCGGCGGCGCCGGCGGCTACGGCCGGATCGTGCTCACCTTCGACAAGCCGGTCGCGGTCAAGGCCAAGCTCGCCGGCGGCGTGCTCCTCGTCGGTTACGGCGAGCGGATCGCGCCCGGACCCGAGCATTTGGCCGACGAGATGCCGGCCTTCGTCGCCAGCGTGCGCCGCGATCCCGACGGCACCGGCCTTCGGCTTGCCCTGCAGCGGCCCTATCGGATCAACGTCCAGTCGGCCGGGGAGCGCGTGTTCGTCGACCTGCTGCCGGAGGGCTGGTCCGGCCTGCCGCCGCCGCTTCCGGCCGAGGTGGTCGCCGACCTCGCTCGCCGAGCCCGGGCCGCCGAGGAGGCACTCAAGGCGCGCCTGCCGGTCCCGGTCCGCCGGCCCCTCCCGCTCGAACTCGCGCGGCTGCCGACGCTCACGCGGCTGTCGCTGCGCCTGCCCGCGGAGGCCGTCACCACCGTGACTGCAGAAGGCCCCGCGACCCGGGTGCGGGTGATCGGCGCCTGGACGATCGATGCGGGTGAAACCCGCGGCCGGCCGCGGCCCGGCATCGCCAAGCTGGCGACGGAGGTCGACGCGACCTCGGCGAGCCTCCTCGTCACGCCCGAGGACGGCTTCGCCATCGGCACCGAGCGCGAGGACGGAGCCCTGTTCGTGGACGTCGTCCGGCGGAAGCCGCCGGAGCCGGCGACGGCCGCCGTCGACGTGCCGGGCCCCGCCGTTGCCCAGCCGCCGCCGTCGCTGCCGGTGTCGCCGCGCC